>CBFGMW010000301.1:0-4323 GCA_965649925.1 uncultured Fluviicola sp. | reverse complement strand
CTTATGAATTTTATACTGTTCCTACAACAGCACCTTTGCAGCAGCCATTGTGTATGATTTCAGTAGATTCCGCTACTACCACAAACATCGTTGTCTGGGAAAAAGTGGATGCAGCTAACGTTGATTACTACAAGATCTACCGCGAAACCGTAAATCCGAACGAGTTTGTAGCGGTTGGAACAGTTTCAAATGCAGCACAGTCTATTTTCAACGATGTGAACGCTTCACCGATTGCTCAGTCATGGAGATACAAAATTACAGCCGTTGATGCCTGCGGAGTTGAAGGACCTGCTTCCAGCGCGCATAAAACCATGCACATTACAACAATCGACTTAGGGAACGGCGATTTCCAGGCAATCTGGAATCCTTACTACGGAGTTGAATACAATACGTACAAATTATTCCGCTATACTGCATCAACCGGTTGGGAGGAAATTGCAACCCTGCCTTCAGTTATCAATAATTATTACGATACACCTCCGAATTCAGTTGACTTGGATTACATGGTTGAACTGGACCTTGATTTTACCTGTATAGCTGATTACTTAAAAGCGCAGGATTTCAACACTACACGTTCCAACAAAGACAAAGGAAGCTTTGCTGTTGGTGAAGGAACAGGAGATTCAAACAATGAATTAGGAGAAGAAAGCATTATCATGGAAGTGTACCCGAACCCGGTAAGCAGCACCTTAACGGTCTCTGTCTCGGCAAACGGAATGAACAAAACCATGTACCTTGTTACCGTTGACGGACAAATTGTTCAAACTTCAGTAATGCATTCAGTTGTTGAAACAATCGATATGTCACATTTATCAAACGGATTATACTTCCTGAAAATCGAAGGACAAAACGCAACAATCCCGGTTGTAAAAAACTAGGAACAGGATTTCTATAAAAAAAGTCGGGGCGAATGATCATTCGCCCCGACTTTTTTTGTTTACTGAAGACTAAAGGCTCCGGAACTGCGGTTTTTGTGGCTAAAAATTCATACTTTTCGTTTTTCAATCTATTCAACATGAAAAGCTTACTATTTTTCCTTTTACTTATTCCGGTTGGGAGTACTGCACAGAAGATTACCGATCCGGTAGTGTACAACGATAAGATTGTAGAATACCAGGATCAGATCGGTTACGCCATGGTTGCTATGAATGAGCACATTGGAACTGATGAATCTACCCTAAGTTCTGCAGAAGAATTGCGATTAGACCTGTTGAAAATCATTGTGGAGTCGATTTCCGGAATAAAGAAAATGCAGGCCTTTGATGGTAACGATGACATGAGAAAAGCCGGACTGGCTTTGTTTCAATTTTACGAGAGAGCAGTAGCTACTGATTATAAAGAAGCAATTAGTATTCTGTACAAGGAAGATTTATCGGAAGACGACATAACTGTTTTAGAAGGAATTGTCGTTAAAATTACAGAGGATGAAAGTGAATTTGATATTGCTTTCGAAAAAGCACAGACTGCTTTCGCTAAAAAGCACAACATTGAGCTTGAAGAAAATGAACTGCAGGAATTGCTCAATGATGAAGAAGAATAAAAAACCCCATTAACGTAAGCTAACGAGGTTTTTTGGTAGTAGTGAATTAAATTGTGGCTATTGCTTTATTCCACTTTGGTAAGTGCTTGTGTTATATCCGAAATAATATCTTCGTAATGTTCAACTCCAACAGATAATCTTACCAGGGCAGGACTAATTTTCATTGCTTCTTTCACATCTAATGGAACATCTGCATGTGTCATGGTTGCAGGATGTTCAACCAAACTTTCTGTACTTCCCAAACTCACGGCAAGTTTGATCAGTTTCAGGTTGTTTAAGAACGTGAACGCCTCTTTTTCACCTCCTGCAATGTCAAACGCAATCATTGCTCCGCTGGATGTATATTGTTCCGCGTAAATGCGTTTTTCGGTTTCTGTGCCTTGTTCCGGAATAAATCCTAAATAATAAACATGCGTAACTTTCGGATGGTTTCTAAGAAATTTCGCCACTTCAACAGCGTTTTTCGCCTGTTCTTCCATACGGACCTTTAATGTTTCCAAACTTCTCATTAACAACCAGCCTGTCCATGGTCCGGCCATGTTTCCTAGAAATGTGCGTAATCCTTTGATTCTAGCCATTAGTTCTTTCGATCCCAAACAAGCTCCGGCAATTACATCGGAATGTCCGCCAATGTATTTTGTTGCCGAGTAAATAACCAAATCTGCTCCAAATTTCAAAGGATGCTGCCATAGCGGTCCCATGTAAGTATTGTCAACGGATAGAATAACATCTGAAGCTGCATTGCTGAAACGTTTTTTGATGTCAGCGCACATCTTGATGTCAATTAGTGCATTTGTCGGATTTGCCGGTGTTTCAATGTGAATCATTTTCAGGCGATCACCTTTTCCTGTAGCCTCGATTCGCGAAACAATGGTGTCAAAATCTTCATCTGCACGAAAACCTACCGAATCAATATTCATTTTCTTTAGAAAGTGATTGATAAAATGATCTGTTCCACCGTACACAGGACGAGAATACAAAAGTAAATCACCGGGAGAAAGAAATTCCATAAGCGCAGTAGAAATAGCCGACATTCCACTTTCAAAAACAGCACAGTCTTCGGCTTCGTCCCACAAACACAATCGATTTTCCAGTATTTCAAGGTCAGGATTGTTCAGGCGGGAATAGATTAATCCTAATTCTTCATTCTCCCCTTTTTCCCGAATTCCGTAGGCAACTTCGAAGAATGCTTTTCCTTCCTCGGCCGTATTGAAAACAAAGGTTGAAGTTTGAAAAATCGGACACTTAATCGCTCCTTCAGATAAAGAAGGTTTGTATCCATAGCTCATCATTAAACTTTCTGGTCTCATTATTCTGTAATTTACTTACTAAGTAAAATGAAATTTCTATTTGGTGATGACCAGTAGAAAAAAATACTGTGTTCTGTAACATTTCATCACTTATTTTCCATTACAAATAGTTCGAATTCCCTATTTTTAGAAAAATGTTCTATGATGGAAAGTAAACCGGAAGTTGTGTTGGATGTGATTGATCATCATATTTTAATGCTTTTACAGGAAGATGGTAAAATGAACAACAAAGAAATTGCTTCCAGAGTTGGCCTTTCCGTTACTCCAACATTTGAACGGATCAAGCGGATGGAACGACAAGGGGTAATTCAGGGTTATACTGCGAAAGTAAGTCTGAACGCAATTGGAAAGGGATTGCAGGTTTTTTGCCAGGTTTCACTTCAAAATCATCAGCTGGAAACTGTAAATGAGTTTGAAGCTGCGGTTATTGAACTCAAAGAAATCACTTCCACTTTTCATGTGGCGGGAACTATTGATTATTTATTACTGATCCAGGTAAAGGACATGGATGCCTATCAGCAATTTTTGAAGAATAAAATTACGCGAATTCCGCACATCGGGCAGGTGAACAGCAATTTTGTGATGACAGTTGTGAAGTAAGAAGTTATCTCGCCATAAAAAAACCCCGCTGGTAGTTGCCAACAGGGTTTCAGTTTAGTAGTAATTTAGATTTCTATGTTTAAAAGACGGATTCTTGTTACAGGGAGTTGCCTGTCAATTTTGTAAATTCAAACATTTAACATTTCGAACCCACTATTTTTTCACAAACCGGGTAGTCGAATCGTTTGTTCGGAGCAGATAAATTCCTGCTGCAAGACTATGAACATCCACCGTATTTCCATTTCCTGCAAGGATTACCTGCCCTGCTGTATTAGCTATTTCGTAGTCTGCAACGGCATTTTCCTCATTCAGTTGAATGGTCAGAACATCGTTAACCGGGTTTGGATAAACAGAAAGTACATCTTTGGTTGTTTCATCTATTCCAAGGCCTCCGTACAGAATGTAGTCAATTGTTGCCTGAAAAAACGCTACGCGATTTGCATAAGTATCAATTTCGAACGGATCAAAAAAGCTGCTCGTTAAATTGGAGGCGGCATTCGGATTTCTGGTCATTACAGATTTTCCGGCAAATGTGTACGAAGAGGGTCCCATTTCATAAATGCTCACAATATCGCTATTCGGAGTTACCGCATCTACATACCACGAAGTTGGGAAGATCCAGGATATAGAATTTGTGAAGTTCGCCGGAGCCCCGGAAACAACATTCAATTCTGAAACTCCTGCACCACTATCGTCAGCGTAAGATTGTGCATCGTATGCAACCAATCCCATTTTGTCAAAAGCGAATGAGCCGCTTGTGAAAGTGGTTGGGGCCGTGTAACCTCCGCTGTAAAGCATATCGGTTCCAATAATCCACACTTTTCCCATTCCGTATAAATACAGGTTCAGGGCAAATAATCCGTTTGTTCCTTC
>CBFGMW010000300.1:0-4324 GCA_965649925.1 uncultured Fluviicola sp. | reverse complement strand
GTAAGGTCGATTTCTCTTTATTAGATCTCGTTTGATTGAAATCCTGCTGCTCCACTTTGTTCTTAGCTCCTTTTCCAATGGTTTTCAGAATTTCCTGGGCATCCAAACCTGTTGTGATACAAAACACAAGTAATAATGTAGCTATTGTTTTCATAATTTCGCTTAATTCTAAACACAAATATACGGGAGTTCTTTTCAGAAAACCCCAGTTATTAACATCTTAGTGTTTTTGTTGTGTGATTTACGGTTTTGAGTGTATTAGTTGATTCCCAATACTTCCAGCAACTCTGTCTTCTTGCTTCTGGAAACACCAATTTCTTCCTGGTTCGTCAGAATAACCGAGCCGCCTTCTCCGCGAATATACCTGGCAATGTGATTGAGGTTCACCAAATGTGAGTTATGCAGGCGGAAAAAATATGGAAAATCAGTTAACTGACGTTCAATTTCTTTCAGTGTTTTAGAAACGGTAATTTTCCGCTGCGGAAGTACGATCGTTGTATAATTCCCGTCCGATTCGCAGCGAATGATTTGTTCTACTTCTACCAATTCTACTCCATTGAGTGAAGAAATCGGAATTTTTGGTTTTAATCCCAGCTGTGATAATGGAACGGGCGTTGTTTTATTTTCTGCCAAACGTTTGCGTACCCGGCTTACGCTTTCTACTAAATCTTCTGCTTCTATCGGTTTTACCAGATAATGAACGGCTCCATGCTTGAATCCTTCCAATGCATATTCGTCGTAAGCGGTAGTAAAGATTACTTCGGCATCTTTATAAGTGAGTACGCTCAATAATTCGAAACCGTTTAACTGCGGCATGGAAATATCCAGGAAAAGCAAATCGGGTTCTTCTCTATTAATAATATCAATGGCATCCAGCGGCGACGAGATTTGAGCAACGATTTCCACATCCGTACAGAATTTCTCAATAAGAATGGAAGTTGTTTCCAACCCGTGTTTTTCATCGTCAACAATAATGGCGCGTAGTTTCATAACAGATTAGTAGTTATAATTCAAAGTACAAGTTAACCAAAGTTCCCTTCGGTTGGTTGTTTTCATCGAATAAATCAATAATTTCCACTTCGTTTTGCTTTTTGGTCCTGAACGAAAGTCCTTTTAATCGTTCTTTGGTGATCTGAAGTCCTACACTTCCTTCTTTCAGCGAACGGCGGGAACTGTTTTCCCGGGCTTTTTCTCTCCCGATGCCGTTGTCTTCTACTGTCACGCGAAGCGCTTTTTCATCCAGTTTGAATGAAACATGAATGTATCCTTTAGAATCCATTCTGGGCATTAATCCGTGCCAGATCGCGTTTTCAATAAACGGTTGAACAATGAGCGGCGGAATCCGGCAATCGAGCACGTCCTGGCCATTTATCTCAATATCAAAGTCGAATCCGTTATCAAACCGGAGGCGTTCAAAATCCATGTACAATTTCATCGACTGAATTTCATCATAAACCGTAATCATGTCCTGGCGCGAATAGTTCAGGATCATTCGCAGCAGTTTGGAGAATTTGGCAATGTAATTTGCGGCACTGTCGACTTCATTTTTCAGAACGAATAAGCGGATCGAATTCAAACTGTTAAACA
The DNA here is from genome assembly GCA_965649925.1 of uncultured Fluviicola sp. Lineage (GTDB taxonomy): Bacteria > Bacteroidota > Bacteroidia > Flavobacteriales_D > Crocinitomicaceae > Fluviicola. Next base: position 2,737 of record CBFGMW010000300.1, on the reverse strand, counting down.
AAAAATGTGGATTCATCTGCGCCTGCAGGGCTTTCGATTCCATTTCATTCAGATCTGCCGAAAACTGCGCTTTCATTCGCTCCGTAATTCCAATGCGTTTAATCCGCAAACGAATATAAAACCAGATCGAGAACAGAATAAGCACTGTCACTAGCAGAACAAACCACCATCTCAAATAGAACGGATTCAAAACCTTGAAATCATAAAATGCTTTGTACTCCTTGCCATTCGCAATTACGCGGTATTCGAAACGATAATTTCCGCCAGCAAGATTGTAATAACTTACCTCATCTTTGTTATTCCCATTCTGCCATTTGTCATCAATTCCTAATAAACGATAGCTGACTTTGTTATTGGAGCTGTTACTGTAATCCAAAACCCCGAATTCGAATTGAATGTTATTCTGACTGGCGTTGAACAAATGCAGGTTCAATTTCGAATGATTGTTATTCAGGACAATAACCCGTTGAATGTATGGTTCAGGAGTTCGCGGATTCAACATGTTAGACTGCAAATCATTCACAATTAAAGCACCGCTTTGCAAAAGGAAAACCGATTTTTCTGAAAGCAGGATATTTGAAATGCCGGAGACTCCATTTTCATCTCTCAGAATGTCAATTATTTTTCTGTTTTCACTGATTCGAATAATAGAGTATGGCGTTCGAACCCACAATTGTCCGAATTTATCGCTTGTGATCTGGTCAATCTGTTCAATTGGAAATTCGGAGTTTTCATCAAACCTTGTGTAAGGTTCAGCCATATAGTCCATAATAAACAATCCACTTGAACGGGTTCCGTAGCAAACAAAGTCATTGGCAGTTCGATGCATTGCCGTTACTTCGTCTGCAATTAATGCGGTTGCTTCTTCGAAACGTTTGAAAACTCTATGACTCGGACTGAAAATAAAGACACCTTCGTCGCCGGCAAACAAAACAAACCGGTCGAGTTCAAGAATAGCGTTTATTTTTCCGCGTTCTCCCCAAACTTTTGTTGATTTAGGTCCAATAAACCGCAGCAAATTCCATTCTTTCCGGTCTTCATCGAAATAGAACAAACCCTTTTCCTGATCGTAGAGCCATTTTTTTTCGCTGTTCCCGAAAAGATGGATCTTACGGCCTTCCGAATCATATTTTCCTAATGAAACGATTTTTCCCGATTCGTAAATGATGTTGATCTCAGAATCAAACCTGCCAATAAAGGCCTGGCGACCGAACGGAAACACTTGAACCAGATTAGCGGACAGATTTAGTTCTTTCTCTGACTCAAAAGGGTTTGAAAGACTTCTTAGCAATAAAACTCTTTCCTGCTGCAGGTAAAACAACGCTTTTGTCTGACTGGCATTGGTAACTGAAATTTCTGTTTGCCCGAATGAAAAACGAGAACCATAGATTTCCGCTTCATTATGTAAAAACAGTCCTGATTCTTTACTGCAAATAGCAATCTGACTTCCGAACCGAACCAGGTTAATGGGTTTTATATCTTTCCGTTCATCTTTCTCATAACGAATAAACTCCTTGGTCCTTGAGTCGAACAAAAGCAATTCTTTTCCTTCAGCACAAACATAGAGATAACGTGAATCGCGCCACGATAAGCCGGAAACCGGAGCCTTCAAGTCAGTTAAAAACGGATCCTGGAACAAGCGGTAAACCTTTTGAAACTGATCGAAATAAAGAAACGATCCGTCTGAAGTGCCAATATACAAATTGCCTTTTCCATCCTGAACCAGACTGCGCATTTGATTTGTTTGGCGGCCAATCTGCTTTTTCTCCAGTAAATTACCCGTATGCACTTTATAATAAGACCATTTGTTCTTTTTTATGTTCAGCGAGAAAAGCCCGATTTCCGATAAACACCACAGGATATTTTTGTTGTACTTATCCAATGAAACGGAGCAAAACGTATTCGCTTCCAGTTCATTCAGATTCGGGAATTGTTCAGATGGCCTGTAATTTCGGCTTTTACCCGTTGCCGGATCTAAGAAATCGAGTCCTTTTCCGGTATTGGCAATCCACATAAAACCTTTATCCGCATGCTCAAAAGCAATTATTTTGTTACCCGAAATAGCTTTTGATCCGGATTTATGAGTCGTATTTTGAATTTGAAAGGTGCGCGTATCAATAGTTACCAATCCTTTATTTCGGGCTGATGCATAAATCTTATGATCACCATCGAATGCAATTTTAACGATAAGATCACTGGAAATAGATTTCGGATCGGTAGGATTGTGTTTGAAATGAATGAACCGCTGTCCGTCAAACCGGTCAATTCCATGATTTGTTGCAATCCATAGAAATCCTTGTTTATCGTAAATAACATCATTTACTTCATTGGAAACGAGCCCGTTTTCTTTGGAATAACGAATAATTCCTCGTTGTCCGAAAACGGGAAACAGTGAAAAAAGAAAAAGAACGAGAATAATTCGCATGCTTAAAATTGCATTTTTTTCTCTTAAGTGCAGTATCTCATTGACTTAAACTCTCTTATTCGACCGGTTGGAATGAGTCAGATGTGTGGTTCATTGTTTGAGTAGAACATTATTTATGAAAGATTGGCAGTAAATTTGCAAAGAGGTTCCAACCTTTTTAGAATTAATACGTTTTGAACTTGTGAAACAGATCCTCTTTAGTAGCTTTGCAATTTTGTTTGAAATTAATTTTGCAAAAGCCTCTCATATTCTGGGTGGTGAAATGAATTACGACTACCTGTGAAACAATCAATACCGTAATTACGTTTCACT
>CBFGMW010000299.1:0-4355 GCA_965649925.1 uncultured Fluviicola sp. | reverse complement strand
TACAGCTTGTCCGTATTACGATGGAGTAAACAACTGGGTTTATGATCAATACGCTTCTAACATTAATCTCAACTACCGGAATCTTTATACAAACCTGATGTGGATTGCAAATCCGGTATTAACCCCAGGCCAGACACTGCTTTCAACGGATGTACGAATCAGTGTACGAATCAACAAAGAATACGAACAATTTGTGGCTACAAACGGAAATAACGGCTTCCCGATGTACGGCTGGAGCATGGATGGTTACAGAACCGATCTGAATAGTTCGGATGCTATGTCGGCGGTATTGCAACAGATCAATATTGTTCCGAATCCATATTACGCTTTTAGTGAATATGAACGCAATAAGGTCGATAAGCGTGTGAAAGTCACTAATCTTCCGGAAAAATGTACTGTTACGATTTACAATTTCTCCGGGAAAATGGTGCAGCAATTCAAGAAAGATTCACCGCAAACCTTCCTCGACTGGACTTTGACCAATAAAATCGGAGTTCCGGTTTCATCGGGAGTTTACCTCGTACACGTTGATGTTCCGGGTGTTGGTGAAACTACGCGCAAAGCGTTTATTGCCATGCGGGAATTGGATATTGAGGGGTTCTGATCCTGATACTCCACACTGCGTTTAGAGCTCGAAATGACAAATTTACTAGTTGTCAGATCGAGTGGTTCCTATAAAAACGAAGTGGATAATCGGGATTGTATCAAGAAATGACTATTCCCAAAAAAGCAATAGTGCAATAATTCCAACAATCAGTAAAAAGAGGAATAATTTCGGATCTTTGTAAATCGGCTTCTTCGGACGTTTGGCTATGCGCTCGTATTGGTGAGAAAGCGTAGCGAAGTCTTTGTAGCGCGCCATTTGTTCTTTTGACGGTTCCAAATGCTCTTTTCCGGATGAACGTTTAAACTTTCTCATGACTATTTCTTCCAATTTGTTTTGATCTTTTCTAAGATTCGGTATACACGCATTTTCGCATTGGCTTCAGAAATATCGTAAATATCTGCGATTTCTCTAAAACTCATTTCCTGGAAAAAGCGCAATTCCAAAATATCCAGCTGCGAAGGTTCGAGGTTGTTTATGACAGAGATCAGCTGGTCGAGCGTTTCCTGGGAAACATTTGATTCTTCCGCTTCTTCCAGAATTCCGATAAGCTGCCGATCTGTGATTTCAACAGAATAGCTTTTCTTTTGCGAACGGAAATACATATTCACTTCGTTTTGAGCAATCCGGTATAACCAGGCGCTGAATGGCAATCCCCTGTCTTCATATTTCACAATGTTCGCCATTGCCTTGATGAAAGTCTGCTGGGTTAAATCGCCCGAAACTTCTTCATTACCACTTGTTCGTTTGAATACAAACCGGTAAATCTGCTCGAAATACCGCTCATACAACTTCCCAAAGTAGCGATGATCTTTTTTTGCTAGTTCAATTTCCTGTGCTTCTGACATGTTCTCGTTTTCTAAGCAGTAACCCTTTCTTTTTTTATCCAAATGCAGGAAGGTGTAAAAGTAACAGAAGGAAATTGAAAAAAGAGAATTTAGATTTCTCCCCCCCTTGAGGGGAGATCGAGAGAGGTGGCTGAGCATTTGAAATCAGAGCGCCACCCTCCTTATTAACTGCAATGCAGTTATATCGAAAGCTTTGCTTTCTCTTCTCAAGGGAGGAAACTGATTCTCTCTTCAATTACAAAGGCAAACTAATTCTAAAAGTTGTTCCTTTCCCGATTTCAGATTTCAGAACAAACACTTTTCCCTTGTGGTATTCTTTTACAATTCGTTTTACGAGCGAAAGGCCTAGGCCCCAACCGCGTTTTTTGGTTGTGTAACCCGGTTGAAAGATCGATTTGAATTGTTTTGGCAATAATCCTTTCCCGGTATCCTGGATATCAATATGAACCCACTCGGGAGTTGTTGTAACGTTCACAAAAATCTGGCCTTTCGATTCCATGGAGTCAACGGCATTTTTTACAATGTTCTCCATCACCCATTCCAATAACGGCGGATTGTGGGCTACCAGGATTTCTTCATCGGGAACAGTTGTGTTCAATTCCACTTTCTGAGAAATACGTGGACGGAGATAATCCATTACCCTGAAAACAGTTGCCTGAATTGGCAGAGGATGCAACTGCGTTTCGGAACCAATTTTCGAGAAGCGCTGCGAAACATTGTCTAAACGCTCAATATCTTTTTGCATTTCCGCCACAATCGACGGATCGATATTTTGTCCTTCCAGGATCTGCACCCAGGCCATTAACGACGAAAGCGGAGTTCCCAACTGGTGGGCAGTTTCTTTTGCCATTCCGGCCCAAACCTGGTTTTGCTCTGCTTTACGGAACGTACTAAAGAGCAAATATCCGATTAGAATAAATAACCCGATGATGAAAAACTGGATGTATGGGAAGTACTGAAGCTGTTTCAGTTCCGCAGAATTATCATAGTAAAGCAGGTAATTATTATTCTCCCCGAACGAAATTTCGAAAGGGTCGTTGATCAGTTTAAAATTGGCAATGGTTTGTGCCAGATGTTTTTCGTCTGTCTTTTTTTTCGGCAGATTCGAAGCAATTAGCGTATCGCCGTTTCTGGTAGTAAGTAAAACCGGAATAAGCCGTGTATCCTGGATCAACTCCGTGTTGAATGCATTTATTAACGAATCGCGTTCACGTTCCAATTGAACTGTTCGTTTCGAATCCGTATAAAATGTAGTCATTGTTAATCCTTCCACCACTTCTATTCTGAATGGCTCATGCTCTTCTTTCCAAATCCGGGTTAATGCCAGCAAACTATCTTCGTAAACCTTTACGAGGTTCTTTTCGCTTAATTCCGGGTAAATTTTCCGCATATCGGAAGTGTCGAGATCAAGATTGATATAACTTGAAACAACATTCTGGTCGTCGACTAAAATAACCGGAATGTCTTTGTTCTCATTAATAATTGACAGCGGAAACGAGTAATCAGGGAAAACATCACCCACAAAAGGCTTGGCAACTTCTTTCGTAGCAGCCAGGTAAAGTTCAATTTTGTGTCGTTCAAATTCACGCAGCTGCACGAATGCCCGATTGGTAAATTCAACAAGTTCGGCCTTTTTCTTGATCGCATCGGCCCATTGTTTTGCGCGCAAACGCTCACGATCTGAAACTTTCTGAACCGTGGTATTGGATACCCAAAGTGAAAGCGCTACTAAAATGAGCGCAATGACCAGGAGAACAATTTTCCACTTTTGTTTATTTGAATAAAGATTCATGCGTTACGAATGTATATAAAAACGGAATATTGGGTACTTTTATTTTATTCTCAATCGAATAGAACTGATGCCCTACTCTTCATTCACCAAAGAACAAAAATGGTTGATTCGTATAACAGCGTTGATCTACCTGATCGGATTTGTAATTCCGTATAAATCTGATTATGTCTATGATTACGACAAAAGAGAATTCTATTTTCACATATTCTATGGCTGGGAGAGTTTTAACTTCCTTACGTTCTTCATTTTTTCGGCAACCGTCATTGTTATTTCATTCTCGCCATTAATCGCCATTCGGTTGTTTGTAATCGGATTCCTCGAAATCTTTATGGTTCCGTTCCTGTTATTGACTATGATGGACGACAATTTTCATTTCAATAAGCCCGGGCTGACTTACCATATCGGGTTCTACCTGAATTATGCGGGAGTTTTACTCGCAATAACTTACGCCTTTATTCATTTACGCAATTCCTACCCGACTTACAAACGCATGCTGAAAGATTACAAAAAAGACGATGAAGATGTTCTGGATTCGTTTTGAGTTAGACCACGGATTTAAACTCAATCTAAATTGACAGGAACAGCTTCCAAAAGTCAAAAATCAACTAACTTTGCGTCCTTCAAAACACACAGTTATGCCAGATTTTCAATACCAGAATCCTTATCCGTTAACAAACGATACAACCGAATACCGCAAAATCTCTTCTGATTTCGTTTCTGTTGATAAAGTTGGAAACCGTGAATTATTGACGGTTGACCCGAAAGGTTTGGAATTACTGGCCCAGGAAGCAATCAGTGATGTTTCTTTTTTCCTGCGTACTTCGCATTTGGAAAAACTGAAAGCAATTCTCGACGATCCGGAAGCTACGGATAACGATCGTTTTGTAGCCTACAACTTATTGCAAAACGCTACAGTTGCTGCCGAAGGACAATTACCTTCCTGCCAGGATACCGGAACTGCCATTGTAATGGGAAAGAAAGGCGAAGATGTTTACACCGGAGTGAACGATGCAGAATGGCTTTCGAAAGGAATTTACAATACCTACCAGGAGAAGAATTTGCGTTTCTCTCAAATTGTTCCTTTGGATATGTTCGAGGAAAAGAACTCCGG
>CBFGMW010000298.1:0-4372 GCA_965649925.1 uncultured Fluviicola sp. | reverse complement strand
ATCGTAATACCGGATCATCGCAATTTCACCTTTTTCCCCGTAGGTTACAACTCGTCCGTGTCTTTCGTTGTCAAGACACGCTCCTTTGAAATTCTCTTTCCCGTTCTCGTGATAATCCACAAAATCTCCCTGCATCATGTCATCGGTATAGTTGTAAACCGACGATTTATTTCCATTCGGATAATAGCTTGTCTCTACTCCATTCTTTTCGCCGTTCACATACGTACATTCACGCAGCAATTTGCCGTCTTCATAGAACCACTTATAAACTCCGGTTGTCAGGTTATTTACAAAGGTTCCTTCTTCCAGCACACCGCCTTCCGGTCCATAATGCGTAAACTTACCGTCGGAGTATCCGTTCACGTAATGCCCCACAAAACGCACATAACTATTGTTCAGAGATTTAAGCGACACTTCACCATTGAACTCGCCAAACTCCCCTATCACTTCTTCCAAAGTATCCAGGTACCTGTCGAAGATCATTTTACCATTGTCGAAATGTTCGATAGCATAAATACCACCTTTTACGTTATAATCAATCTGATAACCGTGCCGCGTTCCTTCGAGGTAATAACCTTCTCCTTCAATAGTTCCATCAGGATAATAACTGAACCATTCCTTATCCTGCGTGTTGTTCTTAAACCATCCTTCCGACACCAGGTCTCCGAATGCATTGTATTCAAGGAACAATCCGTTATTTGCTCCGGCCTCAATTTGAAACGCCTGCTTTACTTTTCCGTTTGAGTGGTAGTAAATCAAGGTGTCGACTAATATTCCTTTGTCATAATTCTCAACCCTTGCCAGGTTTCCGTAATGATCGAAGTATTCCCATGTCCCCTCATACAAATCACTCGTCACGGAACCTTTGGTTTGCACTTTGCCATCAGGATAGGTTCTCACGTAATCCATTTTCTTTCCCTTCAAAGTGGCAAGTTCTTTCGCATTCCCTTGTTTGTCGAAATACGTTATTTTATTCAGGGCTCCTTTCGTAAAATCGAGCTGCTGGAATTTCTTGCCGTCGATATCATAGAAAACGCTTTCCCCGGTTTGCTTTCCTGATTCATCGGTGGTGATGTTAGTCGACAAAGCGCCGTTCGAGTAATACACTTTTCCAACTCCAACCTGAATTCCTTTCTTATACGTTCCTTCTTCTTTCAATTGTCCGTTTGAATAGTATTCTTTAAACGGCCCGTCGAATTGATCATCTACATAATTATAATCAGTTTCTACCTGCTTATTCGGATAGTAAGTGGTTCTCTTTCCCTGAACAAGTCCATTTTTCACCGAACATTCGGTTTCCAGAACACCATTCAGGTGATAAGTCTTCACATCTCCGTTCAACACATCCATTTCATAAAACAACTGCTGCTGAAGCGTTCCGTTCGGATAATACGACCGATAAGACCCATTTTTCATTCCATTTTTTACTACAAATTTTTCCAAAACCGAACCATTGCGGTAATAGGCGTACACTGTGTCTTCGGCCATTTCATTTTTCATGATATACTTGTAATACAATTCTCCGGAATCGTAATAATCGTAATTCATCTTAGTGGTTGGATCCAGGAATTCCAGTTCACGGATTTTCGATCCGTCAAAATCATTGTAAATTTCCCACTTCCCAATCGGTTCACCTTTTTCATCGAGATGAGCCACCATTCGCAATGTTCCGTTTGGATGGTAGTAGTAAAAATTCCCGATTGGAACGCGTTCAGTTGTCCCGGTTGCACGTCCGATCGAATTCAGGTACGAGTTGGAATAATCAACCACCACTTCCTGCATTTTTCCTTCAAACTCCATGTACCGGTCCTCTGAGAACTTAAAGAAATCTACTTTCGAGGTTTCATAGAAGCTTGTGATTTTGGCATATTTGGCATTTACTTTCGATTGGATCCCGGCGTTATCAATTGAAGCCAGGGTGAGTAAAATAAACAGATCGTATTTTTTAGAAGCATATACCTTTTCGAAGAATTTCATGTAGGTCATATTCCAAAAATCATGATCTCCTTCCTTGTACTTGTTATTTTTAAGGAACAGGTCGAATTGCTTTGCATAATCTGTAGCATAAGACAACTTCACCTTATATCCCGGTCGCAAAGCATCCTGGTTCTCAAAAATCGTATTGTATTTCGCGTACGGATCTTCATCAGAATTTTCGTAGACAACCTGATCAAGCTCGCTTTCTTCAAATGTTCCGTTGGCGATACTTTCCATAGTTGTTACGGCATAAGCGGCATATTCGCCGGTCGGTTCATTCCATACTGCAGCCATAAATGAAAGCATTGCCTGGTCGTAAAGTCCCATTCTGGCACAAAGTGCCCCTAACCGCATGTGGCTTTGGGTGTGATACACATTACCCTGAATGGCATCCTGGTAATCTTTGATGGCTTCCTTGTACTTCCCCGCATTCTCATAACAGATCCCCCTGTTGTAAAGCAAACTGTATTGGTACGGCATCAGTTTCAATCCTTCGGTGTAGGTTTCGATGGCACGATTAGGCTGTTTGTTCATGTCATACGCATTCCCCAGAAACAAATACACCAAGTGTTTAAAGTCGTATGAAACTTTATAATCGAGCAGGTCTTTCAGAATTTCCTGGGCCTTTTTATAATTCTCGTCGGCACCGTAAGAAATCGCCATTTGATACTGCGCCAGCGCGTAGTTTGTATCATTGATATTCACTTTATTGTAGAAATCAATTGCATCATCGTAGCGTTGTTCCTGATGAGCTAAACCTCCGTTAAAAATCAACAGGTTTGAATCATCGAAGCTGATATTTTTCTGAGCAAAACAAAGTGTAGGAAGCGCAAATGCAAGGATCAAAATGTACCTCATGGATCGTGGGTTAATTTACATAAGTAGTATACTTTTTAAAGATAGAAAAAATGTAAAAAGTAACGGTGATGATCTGGAGATTCCAATTAAATAAACACAGGTATAGATTGCTATTACTAAATTTAAGTAACTTTATTCGGATGAAATATTTTGGATTCGTTCTCATTTTCTACACTTCCATTTGCTTTGGTCAAACAGCATTTGATCGTTCGGAAAACCTGTTCAACAAACATCTGTTCGCAGATAGTACGAAAGCGAAAGTACAATTAGAATATCAGCGTAAACATGCAGTGTCAAAAAAAGACAAAACACGTTATGCTTTAAATTGTGCTGTGTTTTTCTCTCATCGGAATCGAATGGATCTGGCTGAAGACTGGCTCCAAAAGGCAGATAAGACAATGCCTTCAAACGATCTGACCTTGCAAACGGAACGCGTTCGAATCCAGGCACTCATTTATTATCGGAAGAGTCGGTTTGAAGAATCACGTAAGATAATCAATGATTTTATGAAAACCCGGAAATCCCTCTCACAGGATTTGAAAATCAAACTAGGGATTCTTCTTTCCGAAAACGATATTGCTCTAGGTGAATTTGGACGTGCCCACCAGCGATCTCTTTCCGCATACAAAACTCTGGAAAAAAAATCATCACCATTGAATGATGATCTGAAAGTAAGTATCTGGACGGAGTTATATACAACCTGTTTCTATCAGGCAAAATACGATTCGGCACTTTTCTATCTCTATCAATCGGAATCCTATTTGGAAGAAGGTTCTCTGATCAAGGCCACATTTTACGATCGGTTGGCAGTAGTTTATGCCATGAACGGCAATCAGCAGAAAGCCATTTATTATTATCAAAAAAGTATTCCTATTCTTGAAAAGACAGGTGCTTCCGCATCATTTGCCCATACGCTTTATAATTTAGGAGGAAGTTTGAAGGAAATTGGTTCTGATGAAGCCATTCCGGTGTTTAAAAAAGCTTTGCGTATTGCACGTAAAGCCAACTATCGCAGAATTATTGGATATGCTCAGGAGGAATTAGGAGACCTATATTTAAACAAGAAAGATTATGCTCTGGCTGAAAAGTATAATCGTGAAGCACTTAAGATTCTTAAAGAGGATAAGGACTTTCATGGTATTATAAATACCATGTTGAATATGGGACGTTTGGAATACGAGACTGGAAATTATGAAATTGCTTTGAATTATTTGGAAGAGGCGCTTGAAATGGCTGAAGGAACAGATGATCCGGAAGCCTTGAAATATTGCTATGAATATTTATACAAATCATACGAACATAAAGGAGATTTCAAACTTGCTCATAAGTATCACAAACTTTATACTAAAGTACAGCGTGATATCAGTAAGGCAGAGGTACAGGAGAATATTGAAAAGCTCAACTTATCATACGATATACGCGTACAGAAAGCCACGAACAAGTTGTTGAAAGAGGAGGTACAGCTGAAAAACAAAAAACTGAACGCCGAGCGAAATGTCAAATGGTTACTAGGCACCCTGATATTTATTCTTCTCGT
>CBFGMW010000297.1:0-4407 GCA_965649925.1 uncultured Fluviicola sp. | reverse complement strand
GCCACCACCGTTGCAGTTGCCTGGAGTGGATATTTTGAAAAACTCCTCCATCAGTGCGGTATAAATCCCCCCATGTGGCTAATGAACGATCCTGTTACTGCTGCAACCAAAGCGCATGATATGGGAATTGCAGAGCCTTCATTCGCGTTCAATCTTCCTGCATTTTTAATTACTTGGGTGGTAACTTCGGTTCTTGTTAAAGGAATTAAAGAAGCAGCGAAAACGAATAACCTCATCGTAATCCTGAAATTGGCTGTGGTTCTTTTCGTAATCTTCGTTGGATTCTTCTTTATCGATACAGCAAATTACACTCCTTTCGTTCCTGAAAAAGAAATCATCGACGGTGTTTCTCACTATGGTTGGGGATTTGGCGGAGTATTAACCGCTGCGAGTATTGTATTCTTCGCCTACATTGGTTTTGATGCAGTTTCCACACAATCGGGAGAAGCTATCAACCCGAAGAAAGATGTTCCGTTTGCGATTATAGCATCTTTAATTATATGTACTGTTCTCTATATAGCCGTTTCGCTTGTATTAACAGGAATGGTTGGATTTAAAGATTTGGACATTAAGGCTCCGGTAGCGTCTGCATTTGAAGGAATCGGAATGCCATGGGCCACGGTTCTTATTACTATCGCAGCTGTAGCCGGTTTAACTTCTGTAATGTTAGTAATGATGTTGGGGCAAACACGCGTATTCTTAGGAATGGCGAAAGATGGTTTGCTACCTTTCAAAATCTTCGGTGTAGTTCATAAAAAATTCAAAACGCCTTATAGAAGTACTTTAATTGTAGGTTTGATCATCTCAATTGTTGCTTCATTGACTCCAATTGATAAGGTTGCTGAAATGTGTAGTATGGGAACTCTGTTAGCCTTCTCTATGATTTCGGTTGCCGTGTTGATTTTGAGAATCAAACAACCTGATTTGCCAAGACCGTTTAAAACGCCATTCTTGCCTGTTGTTTCTGTTCTCGGAACACTTTTCAATGTTGGTTTAATGTTCTTCGTAAAACCGGAAACCTGGGTTGCATTTTTAATCTGGACAGGTATCGGATTTTTAGTATACTTCGCTTACAGCCGAAGACACAGTAAAGTGAATCAATATAATTTCGAACAATCGTTAGGCGGGCATGATGCCATCGTAAATGTTTCAGAAAACCTGAGCGATGACGACGACGATGACAAATAAACTGAAATCTATTTATAGAAAATCCCGTTTGCCATTGGTAGACGGGATTTTTTTTAAACGACGAAGGCTTCCCACTTACGGAAAGCCTTCTCGCGCTTTGTTTATTTGATGTTATCTGTACATGCTTTTTCGTGAGCCATCGCTGTATATCATAATGACATGTCCTTTTGCCGATTCATCTACTTCCTGCCCCATTGTATTGACCATTTTGATCAGTTTAACTGAGTTTTGAGAATTATCAATTGCAGCCGTTTTTAGCATTTCGACATGACCATCTTTGTCTGTTTGACTTAAACGGTAATAATTTTCTAATCCCGAAATGAAGCTGTAATCTTCATAACGATATTCTGTTTTCTCAGTTGTATTTCCTTTGCTCGATTGAACAGAAATGGTCGACCAATTCTCCCCGTCAACAGATCGCTCAAGTGTAAAGTAATCGTTGTTGAACTCTGATTCTGTATACCATGACAAACTGTTTGTCTTTCTGCTTTCATTGTAATAAGCAATCATACTTGAAAGCTCAACCGGTAATACAACCGGCGTGCAATTAAGCGTTGCGCCGTTACTAAATGTCCAGTCTAAGGTAAATGCAGTGCCGCTTGCTGTAAAGTTATCGATCAGCATAATGTATGTTTGTCCGGCAACAACATTCAAAGGCATTACCCAGGCATCACCGCTTGCATCTTCCGAAGCATCCACTACAGCTGAAGGAGGACAGGGACCAAGCCCCAGAAATCCACAACCTGTTGATGTTCCCTGATTCATAGATGCCAACCCTGTGTTTCCAGCGTCTGCAGAGAATGAACAGCGTACCGGAGCTCCTAGCGCACCGCAATTCCCCGTTGCCCAAATAGCAAAGTCGTAATCTACGGTTGTTGTAATTGTTAATTCAACTGTGCCCGAAGTAACCGGCTGAAAATAATACCACGACGATTGATGCTCAACACCCAAGCAGCCCTGATTGCCGGCGTTCAGATCGGCAGTACCAGCTCCCGAACTGTTTCCACTAAAAGCAACATCGTTACAAACTTGTGTTGCTCCGGAACAGTTGGTTGTTTGCGCAAATGTCATCCCGAAAAATCCGCAAAATAAGATAGATAACACCGTTCTCATTGTTTCGAAGAATTAGATTCTGCGTTTGCCACAGAGGAAAATGAGAGAAGTACCAACCCGAAATGATCAAGCACACCGGATAACTGGGTTTCCGAAACATGAACACTTGAAACAAATTCAAACTGGCCGCTTGTAGTATTAAACCAGGGGAAATATTCAAAACGTTTCTCTTCAGTGTTAAACAACGGACGGATATAATCAGTCATTTCCTTGGCAGAAGCAGCATCATTAACATCCTGAACAGAGAATTGATACTTTACCAGGTCAGCATTTACATGCTCCTGGGCGTAACTTACAGCCGGGAAAGCGGTAATAACCGCCAGCGGGGAAATGAGATAAAAACAGAATAGGAGTTTTGTTTTCATGAATAGCATTTTTTGGTTATATCTAAAGATAACCATCCGAATAAGTGCTTTTAAACAAAACGAGTATTTTGACACGTTCAATGTTCAAATTACAGTGTTCGTCGAAAATTCACTTGTTAAAAACCGTGATTCCGTTAAAAAAACATCAAAACAGCACAGTCGCACCTTATTTTTAAACAAATTAAAAATAGACCCGTATCTATCTTTTAAATTGGATATATATCTTTGGCACTCCCTGAAAAATACATCAGGTGAATACTTAACTTATGGAAAACAACTCAAAGAAATCGCTTGGTTTACTTGACGCTACTTTTTTAGTGGCCGGAAGCATGATCGGATCAGGAATCTTCATTGTTTCATCAGACATGGCAAGAGATCTGGGAAGTTCAGGCTGGCTTCTGGTAACCTGGCTGATTACCGGTGTAATTACTCTTTTCGGTGCTTTGAGTTATGGTGAATTGGCAGCTATGTTCCCAAAAGCCGGTGGGCAATTCGTTTACATTCGTGAAGCCTGGGGGAAATTAATTGCTTTTCTTTACGGCTGGACAGTATTCGCCGTGATTCAAACAGGAGTTATAGCAGCCGTTGCAGTTGCTTTCGGGAAATTTGCCGGAATTCTCCTGCCAGGTTTGAACAAAGTAATATTCAGCTACGCAAGTGTTGATGTGAAATACGCCAATCTCGTTGGTGTAGCAACTATTCTATTGCTTACATGGTTAAACGTAAAAGGAATTCAATACGGAAAGATCATTCAAACCATTTTCACAAGTTCGAAACTGCTGGCTCTCACAATCCTGATAATTGCAGGAATCTGGTATGGTTGTTCATCCGGCTTTTTCGAAGAAAACCTGGGACTTTCGTGGAACAGCGCAGATAGTGTTTTCGACTGGGATTCGCACGCCATGTGGGACGCGAAGAAAGTAACCGTTGATTCACAGGGAAACAAGATCATTGAGACTTTCCTTCCTATCGGGATTATGATCGCTATTTCAACTACAATCATCAACTCGCTGTTTTCAAGTGACGCATGGAACAACGTAACCTTCATTGCAGGAGATATCCGTAATCCGGAAAAAAACCTGCCCCGTTCACTTTTCCTCGGAACGTTCATTGTAACACTTCTATATATCCTTGCAAATGTTGCCTATCTTGGTTTGCTGCCACTTGACGGAACTCCGCTTCCCGCCGGAGCCGATCCTTACACACAGGAAAACGTTGTTGCAAGCGGAATTCAATTTGCATACGAAGGGAGAGTTGGCACATCTTCGGCATTTATGCTCTTCGGAAACGTAGCAAATGTTCTGATGGCTGTTCTTATCATGATTTCCACTTTCGGGTGTAACAACGGATTGATCATGGCAGGTTCCCGCTTGTTCTACGCGATGTCTAAAGACGGATTATTCTTCAAAAAAGCAGGCGAATTGAATAAGTTCGGTGTTCCGGCCTGGGCTATGTGGGTGCAGGGAATTTGGGCAATTATTCTATGCTGTTCCGGTTCCTACACAATCCTGATCAAATTTGCCACATTCGGATCGATGATCTTTTACATTGTAACGATTGCCGGTTTATTCAAACTGAGAAAAACAATGCCTGATGCGGTTCGTCCGTATAAAGCTTTTGCTTATCCGATTGTTCCGGCATTGTATCTCATCCTTGCATTAACAATTTGTATTTCACTGACACTTTTCACGTTTTGGGACACGTTCGGCAGTATTGTATTGATTTTGGCAGGAATTCCGAT
>CBFGMW010000296.1:0-4410 GCA_965649925.1 uncultured Fluviicola sp. | reverse complement strand
CAGATTCTGCCTGAACAATGCACCATCCGGAACTCCCCAGGGAGAATTCAAACGTTTGCTTTCTGCTTCCACGGAACGAGTCCATTTATCTGATAATCTGCTAACGGAATGCTGATTCATAAAGCCGCGCATGTTCATATATTCTAACGGAACACCACAATAAAAGCGCGTAGTATATTTCTTCTTCAGCAAACCTAAAACAGACCAATGGTCAGGATAACTCATTTGCTGAAAAACCGTTCCCTCGCCTACATTCGGAACCGAACAAAGTGTTGAGGGGAGTACATTCTGTGTGCGCTGAGAAGTTGAAAGCGTATTCGGGAAGTAGATACTGTTTTTAGCGAGTGAATCAATAAAAGGCAGTAAGTGTCCGGTTAAATCTGCTTTTTCACCAAGCAGGTCCGACGATAATCCTTCCACGATAATAAACACAATCTTTGGCGATTTCCCGTCAGTTGTTTTGTTCATCAATTCGTTCAGCATCGATTTTTGATCGAAGTTCCGGAATAACGGATAATTCCCCGGGGCCAGAGCACCATTTGTGAAAGACGTATCCAGGTCGGCAAATTCATTTCTAAGAACCTGAATCTGTTTCTCTTCCTGCTTTAAATACACCAGCGACGAATTGAGAAACAGCAAAGACACATTTGATTCTGCACCAATGCTCAATGCGCTTTCTTCTTTGTTTGATTGATAATTCGGGAAGAAAACCCACGCCATTATTCCACAGAAAACGAAGAAATATGCCTGAGAAGTCAACATTGTATTTTCACGTTTCGACAAACGACGGAAAACCAGCACAAACAGAACAATGAGCGCTAAGAGTGAGACCACTGTTAAAACGGAGAAACGTTCGCCCAGGCCTACAGTTTTAGACAATTCATCGAGGCTAAAAAAATAAATCGATGAATCAACCAGCTGATGTACGGTTAGAAAATACTCCGTAAATCCGATGTGAATGAACAGGATCAAAGTAATGAGCAGGAAACTGATCCATTTTGCCAATTTCTCTGAAATGTATGAAAGAATTACCCCAAGAAAGAAGAGCGGCAAACTAATCAGCAGCATGAGCCAGCAATCTTCTAAAAATGCCTGTAGGAAATGAACAATGGTGAAATCGCGATCTTCAACCTGGAGCAAACGAACAATGGTGTAACAGCGAATCAGGAAAAGTATTGCAAAAGTTGACAGCAATAAATTCTGAAGAAAAAATAAATAAGCTCTTGATCTGGATTTGGCAACCGACATAAGTCGCAAAGAAACGAAGAACAAAGCAAAGTTTTCATGAAATGCAGATGAAATTGTAACTAATTTCACGCTGATCGGTCTAATTGAAAAACTGTACATGACGAGACTTCTACTCTCTTTTCTTTTATTGACTTCCTTTTATTCTACCGGACAAGTATTAAACGGGACAATATTCGATGAAGAAGGGTATACTATTCCGTTCGCCCGCATTGGAATTGCGAAAAGCACTTATGCAACATTGGCGAACGGTGAAGGAAAATATCAATTGCAGCTCGAACCCGGCACACATATTCTTGAAATTACTTCAAGCGCATACGAAACAGTTATTGATACACTAACAATTGCTGCGGGAACGCAAACAAAAGACTACGTTCTGAATATTTACGGCAAAATGCTTGAAGAAGCCGTGATTACCAAAAGATCGAGAAGAGATCTTGCGAGAGAGATAATGGAAAAGGTCATAGATCAGCGAAAAGACTGGGAGAAAACCCTGGAAGACTACGACTGCAACCTTTACGCATTCAGCAGCATAGAACTGGAAGTTACCGATTCACTTGACCGCGACAGCGTAATTTCCAAGAAGAAGATGAACATTGCAGAATTGTACACACATTCGTTTTTGAAGAACGGAAATCTCTATAAGGACAGTATTCTCGGGAATCTTGATCTATCTGAAAAAAGTCAGAATTCCGCTTCGGTAAGTGTTCAAATTAGCTCTCTTGATGAAAATCTGCAACCTCAAAATGCTCCTGACACCAATCCGTACCTGTTCGTTAACGGATTACAAACAGCAGATATCAATCTTTTCAAAAATCAGTTAGACAAAGAACAGCTGAGTTTCCGTCCGCTCATTTCTCCCTTAGCCTACAACGCTTTTGTCTATTATATTTTCATTCTCGAGGAATCCTTCTTTGACAATACCGGACGCGAGATCAATAAAATAACGGTTACGCCGCGTTTCAAAGAAGAAGGACTCTACAGCGGTACATTATACGTTTCCAACGACAACTTTCATGTGCTTTCGGCTGATCTTGAAATCAACAAAGGAGCGCTGAGTTTTTTCAAAGAAATGCATATTCTGACTGATTATACCGAAGACGGAGACCGTTTGTATCCGGCAAGAAGAGAATACAACTACGTGATCAAAGAAGGACGCAAAACATACAACGGACAAATCCGTTCCATAGTTTCCAATTATCAATTCAAACCGGCAGAAGTGAAACCGAACTTCTGGCTCTCGGAACAGGTAGAACACCCGGAAGCTTATGACCGGGATAGTCTTTACTGGCTGGAAAGACGTCCGTTTACACTGAAAGATGCCGAATTGGAATTCATCCAGGAGCAAGATAGTATTAACGCTTATCATGCGAGCGAGGAATATCTGAAGAGCCAGGACAGCACTTACAACACATTGAGTGTTTGGGATTTTCTGTTCAACGGTGTTGGTTTCAGAAACACTTTCAAAAAGCAGGAAATTTATGTTGGAGGACTAATAGAGCAAGTTGTTCCGTTTGGAGTTGGCGGTTACAGGCATCGTTTAAGCGGGAATTATTCGAAAGGATTTAAGAACGGTATGAGTTTCGATGTTCGTCCTACCATAGATTACGGTTTTTACAACAAGGATTTCAAAGGAGAAATAGCCGTTGACTGGCTTTATAATCCGATGCGGTTTTCAAGGATTTACGTTATGGGCGGCGATATCTATGATTTTGTAACCGGTTATCAAAGTATCCAGGGAACATTTGCTCCGGCCAACCGGGTACAAAACCAGAAATTTGAGATTTCGCATTCATTCGAGCTGCTAAACGGATTGTATTTGGAAACAGGTGTTTTCTATTCCAACCGAAAAAGTATTTCCGGGATCAGTTACCCGAGCTGGGTAGAATACTTCGGGAATTTTGCTGCGCCAACCCCGTTTGAAAATTACAGTGTATTTGTTAGTGATATCGGGTTGGAATACCATTTCCGTCAGAAATACATGATTCGTAACAAACAGAAGATCATTATTGGCAATCAATGGCCCGTTGTGAATCTGAATTACAAAAAGGGAATTCCAAAAGTTCTGGGCGGTCAATCGGATTTTGATTTCATGGAGCTACGGATACGTGACGAGATCAATCTCAAAACAATGGGGAGTTCGGAATATAAATTTACAGCCGGAAGCTTTATGAGAAAAAAAGATCTGCGTCTGATAGAATACAAATATTTCCGTACTTCCGATTTCCTGTTCTCCAACCCGCTTAACTCACAGCAATTGCTCGACACTATGCTCAGCACAGGCAACAATTACTTTTCATTTAATTACATCCATCATTTCGAAGGATTTTTCCTGAACAAAGTCTGGGGAATTAACCGGTTGAAGCTGGAAGAAACAATTGGCGGAAGTTTCCTTGGAATTCCCGATGCAGGTTTTGCCCAGGCAGAATTGTATGTTGGCCTGGAACGCAAGATCCGTATCCGCAAACAAGTCTTTAAAATTGGTGTTTACGCAGTAACCGCAGATTCTTCCTTCGATTCAATGAAGTTTACCTACAAGTTCGGAATCAATTTCTATAACAGCTTTTACAAGAAGTGGGATTATTAACCGATAGCAGATCTTTCGATCGCTATGAGAGGAGAGGAAATCTGAAAGTGGAAAGTGGAAAGACCTTAATCTGAGTTAGAGCGAGGATGAAAGCTCAGAGAGTTTAACTTCCTGAATCATTTTTCTTTTTTAAATTTGGATTCATAGAATCATCTAAATGAAAAAAAATCTTCTTTGCACCCTGCTCCTATTCATCTATTTGAATAGTTACGGTCAAAACAATTATCCTGGTATCCTGGTTATTTCCCCGTACAGTACCACATCTGGTCTGGACCTGAAAAAGGAAGAAATAAAGCTAATCGAAAATTGCAAAAACGAAGCTTTAAAAAAAGAAGAATACTCTAAAGAAGCTGCGTTTGAAATCAGAACTGAAAATGTAAAATCTTCTGTCTATTCTGAAATAAACTTCCTGAAAAACATGACTCTCGAGCGCTATCCAAGTCATCTGGCTTATGAGATGCTCGGATACAGATTCTTCCAGGCATTCAAAACAACTCTGATTTTGATTGATACTCAAAGATGTGACGGACTATTAGATTCATATCGTTCAATTGCTAAACGAAACCAAATACAATTTA
>CBFGMW010000295.1:0-4410 GCA_965649925.1 uncultured Fluviicola sp. | reverse complement strand
CGAAAGTAGAAGGTGCCAGAACATTTGGCGGAGAATATTACGAATGTTCGAATACTTATGATCCGAATGAGCTTGGATATCTCTCGAACAACAATTACCGGGGAGCAAATGTGTTTTTTAGGGGAGTAGATTATGATCCGGGCGGACATTTACTCCGGAGAAATATCAATTTCAGTACAAGTGTGAATTATTTATACAAACCGAGTCTTTATTCCAACTGGGAAATTTTTGGGGAGTGGATCGGAACTTTTAAGAACTTTCTTACCAGTGGTTTCTATGCGGGTGCTAATCCAATCGGAACAGTAGATCATTTTGAATCTCGTACCATGGGAGTTCCTATGGATGTCGCTGCTTCGGCTTATGCAGGTGGTTTTTACTCCAGTAATTATTCCAATCGGGTAGCGCTGGATATTTCAATTTCAGCGAGAAAATTTGCAGAGCAAGGCAAGATAAATGCCGAAGGATCAATCAGTCCACGATTCAGAATTTCGAATAAACTCTTTATCGTTCCGGAAACGGCAGTGACATTGCTCAAAAGAGATTATGGATACGTATATGTTTCCGATCCGGATTATGAGAATGATATTATCCTGGGAACGCGTGACCGTTGGATCGTGAATAATAACATTACCGGAAATTACACTTTCACCAACCGAATCGGGATGATCTTAAAAGTGAATCATTACTGGCAGGAAGTAACTTATGTGCAGTTCAATAAGCTTGAGAATAATGGCCGACGTGAAGAAACTGCCTATACCGGTTATGATACAGACGGTGTTTCATATCATAATACCAGTTTCAATGCCTTTACTTTAGACCTGGACTTCCGCTGGGTAATCTACCCGGGAAGTGAGCTTCGTTTTGTTTGGAAATACAATATCTACGCGTCGAAAGCAGGCAATTACGGTTCGTATTTCAATGTGTTTAATGATTTGTTCGATCAACCGCGGTTGAATTCGTTTTCGGTTAAAGCGTTGTTTTATTTGAACGCAGGCAAGTTGATGAAACGTAAGTAAACTTGTCGCTGCGGTATACTCAATTCAATCAATAACAATCTCACTGCATTTAAAATGTCCTTTCGGGCAGGTTTTACCTCCATGTAGCCCGCAAGGCCGGCATTCTAATATTTCAGATGTTTCGCGTATTTCCGAATCGTCAGATAGCGGCCCGAATCCGAATGCAGGAATTGTTGCTAAGAAAAAGGCGGTTGTTGGAGCATTTACTGCCGAAGCCATGTGCAGCGGTCCTGAATCGTTTACATAACAACGTGTTGCTTTTTCAAACAGCGCGCATGAATCGAGCAGATTAAGCGTTCCGGCCAGATTGTTTTCAGCATCCAGGCTGGCAGCATCAGTAATGCGCTGACACAGCTCGAAATCGCCAGGCCCGCCAACCAGGTAAACAATTCCTTTCTTTTTCAGGATGTTTGCCAATTGTACCCATTTCTCTTCCGGAAGCTGCTTCGTAAACCAAACTGATGCCGGCGCTAAGGTGTAGAATGGTTCTGTCACCAAAGGAGCCACTTTCGATCGGTTCGCTTCTCCCGGATAAACTTTTGGCTGAACCAATTTTTCAGCTCCCAAATGAGCAATACATCCTAAGTTTCGTTCTACTTCATGGGTTCCGTTACCAATTTCATGTTTGATCTTGCGGGTGTAGGAAAACGAAAACGGATTTTTATCGAATCCGATCTTTTCCTTTGCACCACTCAACGCAGTTAAAATACCGGAGCTTCCGAATCGGTGTAAGTTGATTACCTTATCGTACTTGTTAGAACGGATAGTGTTGCGCAGGCGTTTTAACTCGCTAAACTTTCCCTTTTTTTTATCGAGAATGAGAATCTGCTGAAGATCCGGATGTGTTTCAATAATCCCTTCATTTCCCTTTCTCACTAAGATGTCGATTTGCGCATTAGGGAAAAGCCGTTTCAATTCGCTGATTACAGGAGTAGCCAGGATGACATCACCTAAAAAAGCGGTTTGAATGATGAGGAATTTTTGCATAAGGTAAAGGTAGTAAAGTTTCAAAAAGCAGATTTGATCTGATATTAACCAAATTGACAAATTACCTAATAACCTAATTTGGTTACTTCTTTTCTTTGTTGAATTGTCCGGAATGCTATTTTCCACTTGGCTGAACACCTATTTCCAACAAAAAATCCATTAATTCAGTAAAGGCTTCTTTTTTTAATTCAATCCGTTCGAAATGTAAACTATAATCAAATTCAACTAACTCTGCATCAATTAGTTTCTGGATGTGTCTTCCAACAACAGGTTTGCTTAAATTCAGAAGTTTGCTAAAGTCGGCTCGGGTGTTTGATGGTGCCACGAACAAATGTTCGATAATTCTTTTCCGGACCGGATGCGATATGGCATCTCCCAAATAAGCAATCTTCATGTCTGTTTCGTCGTAGTTGTTTGGTTTAATTAATCTCATAATTTGATGTTTCTTATTTAATTTAAGGAAAAAGTTCTTTTAGGTCCAAGTTCAACGAGTCAAAACACTTGGTTTTTCTTTCTAACTTAAGTAGGATACAGATCATGAAATAGTTGACTATATCCGGATGTGTAATTGAAATTTCATTAACATCGAAAGAGGGGAAATTTACACGATTACTACATTCACGCTGTAAATACGGCAATTGGATTATTTTTGCACTACAAACCAGAACTTTCATTATGAAATTAACGCTCATTTTCCTTTGTCTCACTTTACTTGCTTCGAAAATTCAGGCACAAAAGGATTGGCAGCAAAAAATTGATTATCAGATCAATGTGAAGCTCGACGACAAAGCGCATACCCTGACAGGGAATGAAACTTTTGTTTATTATAACAACTCTCCTGAGACGCTGACCAAAATGTTTATTCATGTTTGGCCGAACGCTTATAAGGACGGAAACACGGCACTTGGCAAACAATTGTATGACGACGGTGAAACATTGCTGACGTTCGGTCCCGATTCTGTGAAAGGAGGAATTGAGAACTTGAATTTCACAACCAACGGAACTCCGATACCATGGCAATTTGATCCTGAAAATCCGGATATTGTTATTCTGACACTTGATAATCCGATTCCGCCCGGTGGACAAATGAATATCTCCACACCATTTTTTGTGCGCATTCCTTCGGGCGAAATTTCACGTTTGGGACATGTTGGGCAATCGTACCAGATTACCCAATGGTACCCGAAACCGGCTGTTTACGATAAGAATGGCTGGAACCCCATTCCGTACCTGAACCAGGGTGAATTTTACTCCGATTACGGAACATTTGACGTTTCTATAACACTTCCGGAAAACTATGTGCTTGGTGCAACCGGCGACTGTCAGACACCATCAGAGATTGATTTCCTGAATGCATTGGCAACGAAGACTCATAATAATATCGACAGTTACCTGGATAAAAAGAAATATCCTGCAGATCAGTTTCCTGCAAGTTCCGAAACGTATAAAACCGTTCGTTATACGCAGAAGGATGTACATGATTTCGCGTGGTTCGCAGATAAGCGCTACCTCGTTTTGAAAGGACAGGTAGAGTTGCCTGAATCTAAGCGTATGGTTACTTCATGGGCCATGTTCACTCCGCGGAATGCGAATTTGTGGAAGGATGCAATTGAATACATCAACGACGGAACCTATTACTATTCCAAGTGGAATGGCGATTATCCGTATAACAATGTTACAGCTGTTGACGGAACTATCTCTGCCGGTGGCGGAATGGAATATCCGAATATTACTGTTATTGGCAATGCTTCTAGCGCGAACGAACTGGAAGTGGTGATTGTTCATGAAGTGGGACATAACTGGTTCTACGGAATTCTCGGGTCGAATGAAAGAGTGCATGGCTGGATGGACGAAGGAATGAATACCCTGAATGAGCTGCGTTACATGTACACGAAATATCCGAACAACACGAATCTCTCTGATATGATCCTGAACGGAGCGTTTCATTTCGATCATTTGAGTCATTACGACATGTCTGACATTTCGTTTATCATGGTTGCGAAGCTTGGTGAAGACCAGCCCATTGAAACGCATAGTGCAGATTTTACCGGCATGAATTACGGGACTGTCATGTATATGAAAACCGGATTAGTCTTTAATTACCTGAAGGAATATTTGGGTGAAGAATTGTTCGACAAGTGTATGCATACTTATTATGAGACATGGAAATTCAAACATCCGGATCCGGCAGATATGCAGGCGGTTTTTGAAAGCGTTTCGGGACGTGATCTTGACTGGTTGTTCTACAATCTGATTCAAACAACGGAGCATCTGGATGCGAAATTGTGCTCGGTTCGCTCTAAAAATGGTGAAACAACCATTAAAGTAGCGAATAAAGGACAAACTGCCGGACCAATTGAAGTGACCGGATATATGAACGGTGAAGTGGTAAAAACAGAATGGGTTG
>CBFGMW010000294.1:0-4412 GCA_965649925.1 uncultured Fluviicola sp. | reverse complement strand
CGTTTCGGAGGAAACAACATTCAGCGCGGATTTTTGGAAGATGAACTTCCCGCTACTTCGCGCATTACGGGAACAGCCGAATTCCGCCTGATCCTGGATCAAAACAGTAATTTATTCGTCTTTTACGATCAGAGCTGGTACGAACGAAATGTAGGCAGTTATGTAAACGATACACCTTACGGTTTTGGAACCGGCCTTTCTTTCGGCACCAATCTCGGCATTTTCTCCATCTCAGTTGCCTTGGGAAAACAGTTCAGCAATCCGGTTTTGCTTCGCGACTCGAAAGTACACGTAGGCTATGTGGCATATTTTTAATTATTAAAATAACTCTTGATAATTCCATCATTCATTAATAATTAATTTCGGATAAACTTGTCCGAATAAAATAAATATGTACATTTGTAGGAAATAAATCAGAATGTTTTCAAAGTCTTGTGAATATGGCATACGTTCCATGATCTACATCGCAGATCAGAGTATAAAAGGTATTCGTACAACTTTGACAGACATCTCCCGTGAAATTGATTCGCCCGTAGCATTTACCGCAAAGATTCTCCAGCAACTTTCAAAAAATCAGCTGGTGAGTTCTTTGAAAGGTCCTTCAGGAGGTTTTTATATGACCGAGCTCCAATTGCAAACAATCAATTTAGCAAAAGTTGTAATGGCGATTGACGGAGATAAGGTATTCACAAATTGTGGATTAGGCTTAAAACAATGTTCGGAAAAACAACCCTGCCCGGTACATCACAAATTCAAAGCAATTCGTACTGACCTATGCATAATGCTAGAAAGTACTACGATTGAAGAAATGGCAAAAGGATTAAAAACCGGTATTACTTATTTGAAGCATTAAAAAAATTTGAACCTATTTCGGATATTAAGGTCTTTTTATATTAATTAAAACAAATAAAAATGAAAACACTAGCAGCAACAACACAAACACACGAACATCGAAACGAAAGAATCGGTTTATTACAGAGACAAATTGCACTATTTGAGCAATATCGCTTCGGGTTATTGCCGATTATGTTAACCGCGCAAAGCTGTATCGGATCAATTGCAGCTATGTACATTGTAAAGAACGGAATGAATGTAGTTGAACTTTCAACGGTAGCAATGTTAACAATGGCGGCAAATGCCGTAATAATTGCGCAGGCAAGCCCAAAACTTTGCCTGATTGCATTCTACCTGGTGAATACTGTAAATGCCGCGTTCATCATATATAATTTGTTTTAAAATGATTCGGATTTTCAGGGACCTGGAGAACAGAAAGCCGGAGAATGGGTGTAAAAAGTCTTTCAGTTATTCTCCGGTTTCTACTTTCTGTTCTGTTTTCAATTTCAATGAAATAATTTTTAATTCTATTGTGCTAACTCAACTTTTTGACTATCTTCAATTAGATCATGGAAGAATTAGAACAAAACGAACAGAGCATAGCCACTTTTGCAGAGCAGTTTATCAATAAAACCGGGCAGCATATTTTTTTGACAGGAAAGGCCGGAACAGGAAAAACTACCCTGCTTCGAAAAATTGTTGAGCACACACACAAACAAACCGTCATTGTAGCTCCAACGGGAATTGCCGCATTGAATGCCGGCGGTGTAACTATTCACTCGTTTTTTCAGCTTCCTTTCGGTGGTTTTATTCCTGATTTTATCCCGGAACCTGTTTTAGCCGGAAGTATTAAACTCGAAACAAAACAATCACTCAAAAATCATTTTCATTACAACGCCTTTCGTAAACGACTGTTCCAAACGGTTGAACTTTTGGTGATTGATGAAGTAAGTATGCTGCGCGCAGATTTGCTCGACGCCATGGATTGGGCGCTGCGCCATGTCCGGAAAGTGAATCGTTCGTTTGGCGGCGTACAGGTGCTTTTCATCGGAGATTTGCAGCAGCTTCCCCCGGTAGTCAAGCCGGAAGAATGGTCTATTCTGCAGAACTATTACAAGGGAATGTTCTTCTTCAACGCAACATGTTTGGCGGAGAGTCAGCCGGTATACCTGGAACTGGACAAAATTTACCGCCAGGAAGATCCTGCGTTTATTGAAATACTGAACGAACTTCGAAATAACCGTTTGTCGGAACAATCATTAAAAGTATTGGAAAGACATGTAAAACCCGATTACAATGCGCTCGATCACCAGGGAGTAATTACGCTTACCACACACAACGCACAGGCAGACACAATCAATACGAAAGCCTTGTCGGCGCTGAACGAAAAATCACATTTCTACCAGGCCGAAATTGAAGGCGAATTCCCGAATCATATTTTCCCGATTGAAGAACGTACCGAATTAAAAGTAGGCGCTCAAATCATGTTCATCAAAAATGATCTGAGCTTCGACAAAAACTACTTCAACGGAAAAATGGGTGTCATAGATTCCTTAAGCGAAGCAGAGATCATTGTTTCGTTTCCCGAGGAAAAAAGAAAAATTACCGTTGAAAAGTACGAGTGGGAAAACAAACGTTTCCAGGTAAATCCGGAAACCAACGAAATTGAAGAAAAAACACTCGGAACTTTTGTTCACTACCCGATCAGGCTCGCATGGGCAATTACCGTTCACAAAAGCCAGGGACTTACTTTTGATAAAGCTGCATTGGACCTTTCGAACGTTTTTGCGCCCGGACAAGCATACGTGGCCCTGTCGCGCATTCGGAGCCTGGATGGATTGGTATTACTGAAACCTTTACGTTTGAATGGCCTTCAGAATGATGCGCAGGTGAGTCAATACGGAAACGGGAAACCGAATACGGAACATTTAAACCGGATTCTCGATTACAGCACGCGTGATTACATTCATGCACGTATGGTAGAATCGTTTGACTGGTACGACTACTATATTTCCTGGACGAATCTCCACCTGTCAATGAAAGTTCAGGGCGGAAAGTCGGAAAAAGGTGCAGATAAAGACTGGGTAGATGTTCAGTTCGGAATTGCGGAAGAAAAATTCGAAGCGGCCAAAAAGTTCCAAAACCAGTTAAACAAGCTTTTCGGAAATCCGGACCTGGATATGGAATTCATTGGGCAGCGGATTGATCAGGCTTACGAATATTTCTATCCTGCACTCGACCAGCAGGTGTATTTGCTCTTAAAGCGGAATGCCGAACTGGGCAGAAAAAAGCGAACCAAACAATACATCGAAGAATTAAGTGAAGTATTGGAACGCATTGTGAAAATGGTGCAGGAACTGAAGAAACTGAAAGTGCTTTTCAAATCCATTCGTGATGGTCGCTCCTGGGACAAAAGCATTTATTCTGAAGAAGAGATTCAGCAATACCTGGTTGCAAAAAACGCAAAAATCAATCAGGATCTTCGGAATGAACGTAACGAGCTGATCGAGGACGAAGATGAATACGATCAGTTTCGCGTACCTCCTGCGCTGCAGCATTTAATGAAAAAAGAAAACAGTGCCCAGGACAAGAAATCAAAAAAAACATCAAAAACAGAACCTAAAGAAAAGAAACAGAACACGCATGAAGTGACGTACGAGCTTTTCAAGGCGAAGAAATCGATTGCAGAAATTGCACAGGAACGACAACTTTCGCCAACAACTGTAGAAGGACATTTTACCCAATTGATCCGTCAGGAACTGGTCGAACTAACCGAGTTAATGGACCCGAAACGAATCTCGGAAGTAGAAAGTTACTTTGATGATTACGACGGAATGTCGCTTACACCGTTGAAAGAAAAACTCGGTAACAAAGTTACCTGGTCTGAACTTAAATGGGTGCAGGCATCGAAGATGCTTTGAAAGACGACAGAATATTCCGCAGTAAATTTCGAAAACCGAGAATAAACGGGCGAGTAGTTAAAACATTCCAAATCTGCCTGCCTTCTAATCTGGTTTATCGATTCTTATTATTACTTTAGAACAAGTGGTCAGAAAGAACGACACACGAATTTCAAGAACTCAAAAATGATCAAAATAGGAATTAACGGCTTTGGCCGCATAGGACGTTTAGCGTGCCGCGTAGCGCTTGCAAACCCGGAAGTAGAAGTAGTTGCCATTAACGATTTAATGGACAACAAGTACATGGCATATTTGCTGCATTACGATTCTTCGCACGGGAATTTTCACGGAACAATTGACGCAACCGACGAATCACTGATTGTAAACGGAAAAAGCATTCGGGTATCAAGCGAAAAAGATCCCACGAAACTTGACTGGACCGGTGTTGATGTGGTTCTGGAATGTACCGGTCTGTTCTTAACCCAGGCGGATGCACAACATCACCTGGATGCCGGTGCACGAAAAGTTATTCTTTCTGCTCCTGCAAAAGACGACACCCCCATGTTCGTTATGGGAGTGAATCATCATTTACTTCGTTCGGACCAGCATATTATTTCAAACGCATCGTGTACGACCAATTGCCTGGCCCCCGTCGCCTCGGTTCTCGAGGAGACGTTC
>CBFGMW010000293.1:0-4413 GCA_965649925.1 uncultured Fluviicola sp. | reverse complement strand
AAAAACAGGGCGATATTCTTCGGGAATCCAAATATGTTTACGTATATTCTTTTGATACGCTTGGACAAATTATCCGTCATTATGAGACCGCTTCTGGAGATCTGGTAACAGATACCGTTGTGAAACTCTACTATTATGACACTAAAGGAAACTTAACTTCCAAACGCGTTTCGGAGAAGAGTGGATTCCTGACAACCTACTATACCTACAACGACAGCAACCAGGTTATCAAAGAGGAAGTTTGGCGCGATATTGACACGCTGCATTCCTTATTAACGCCAGTTATTGAACGCAGCATGCTTTGGAATTCTGAAACCATGAGCTACGAGGTATACAACGGACAGCACAGGAAGAAAACCTACAATAGTTACGGAAACTTGTACCTGGAAGAAACCAGATTGTTCGATTCACTTGGTTACTTATCGAAGATAGAACAGCTCTACACGATCACAAGAAATCAATTAAAAACGTTTTACAAATACACTGACAAAGGTTTGATCGGCAGTATCCGCACTTATAGAAACGTAGATTCAATTCCTTTGTCAGAAGTGTTTTTTGAATACGATGCTTACGGGAATGTGAGCGCGAAAAAAGAATATAAAAACGGCATTTTTACCACTGAATATCAGGTAATTTACAGCGGAAGAACGGGTTTGCTTTCTTCCATTCTGATTAAAGAAGTAAGCACAGGTTTCTTATCTATTATTCGTTTCCAGGAGGCCAGCTTTTGGGATGTTCCCGAAAAAACGGAAGGTTCTTCAACCGATAAGAAAAAGAAATATTAGGGCCAGGCTGCGACGAGAGTTATGTACAATAAACACCCAAATACATTTTAGTGCTTCTTTGCGAAGTGTTAACGTAGCCAATTCGCGAATTCGCGGCAAGCCTATATCCCGCGAATGCACGAATTTCGTGCTCGCTAACGCTGCGCGCTTCAGAATATGAATCTAACAATCATAACTAGTTTTGTGGTTTGGGTGCGTATAATACATAATACCCGCTGCGACCTGCCCTTACTATTTTACACAGTATCAATTTGGAAATCTATTTCAGCAAAAAAGGGTCGTTTTTCAACGACCCTTCTCAATTCTATTGTTTCAATTAACGCGCGATTCCAACTTCTGACAATCTGCGGTTATCTGTTACTTCTAATTTTTTCATCAAAGCCTGACGTGCCTGACCAGCAGCCTGACCTTTCAACTGAGCCAATAATGCATCACGCTCTGTGTCGTAGCCTTTAGCTGCAGGAGCTTTGGTTGTTTTGTTTAAGTGAATCACATAAACACCAGTCTTACCAACTAACGGAAGCGTAGTTTTCTTATCAGCCAGGTTAGAGAATAAAGATCCAACAATCTCCGGCTCGTAACCTGCTCCCTGAATACTTGGATTAGCAAAGGTAACATCTGCTTTCATCACAGTTGTTTTTCCTTTTTTTGCCAATTTCTCCAGGTTTCTTTCTTTACCGATTTCTTTCTTGAAACGGTTTGCTTTCTTCTCTTTAATTGCTTCAACACGCATTTTTGTGTAGCAATCTTCTAAGGTAGGAACTCCTTTTTCACGAATAGATGTCAACATTGCAATAACGTATCTGTCTTTATCGAAGATTGGAGAACCACATAAGTCACCAACTTCAGCTTCCGGATCAAACGCTAATTTCAACAATGCATTTTCAGCCATTTTAGTCTGGAAACCATTTACTTTAGGAGCTTCTTCCAAAAGTGTTAAGTCTCTTGAATAGTATTCAGCTTTCTTAGCAATCGTATCGAAAACCTGCAATTTAGCCAATGGATCAGATTTTACTGAAGTCTTATAAGTAATCTTAGCAAGAAGACCAGCTGCTTTAGCTGTTGTGTTGCTTTTCGTTGTTTCCGAAGGAACCAATGTGCGCTGTACAACTGCCAATACGGGGAAACGTACCGTTTTACGATCCATTACCTCAATAATATGGAATCCGAATTCTGTTTGAGCAATTCCGATAGTTCCAACTGGTTTTTCAACAGCGAAATCAGCAAATGGCTCCACCATTTCGTAATCCATAAAGTCTTCGTAAACTCCACCTTTCTCAACAGAACCCTGATCCTCTGAGAATTTAGTAACGAATTCCGTAAAGTTATCTTTGTTAACCACTTTCAGGATACTGTCTGCTTTTACTTTTGCCTTCGCGATTTTGGCATCGTCTCCTTTTGGTGCACCAATTAAGATATGACGAACCTTCATTACGTTCGTATTGAAATCCAATACTTTCGCAATTCGTTTTGTTCCGTTATCATCGTATGGCCCGACAATTTGTCCAACTGTCGCAGTTTTGAAAACCGTATCCAATTCCTGAGGATATGTTAATCCTTGCTGCGCTTTTTGATCTCCCTGCGGACGGAATGTCGCCTGGTGATTAGAACGGTAGAATTTAAAATCGGATTTTGCAAGAATATACAATGAATCGTTTTTCGTAAGAGCAAATTCATTTTTCAATTTAGTCATTGTATCGTTGAAGCTTCTGATGTCTGCTTTCGACGGTTCCAATGCGATATCGAAATAACGGATATTTCTACCTGCCAATACTTCGTATTCTTTTTTCTCTTTGTTGCGTTCGTAGAAATCTTTGATCTCAGCTTCCGTGATTTTCACATCCTCATCAGGAATATCGCGGTAATTGCGCACAACAAATGAAATTGATTTGATTGTATTCTTAGCAAGGTAATCTTGTTTTGCTTCCAATTTGGTCACATAAATACCCTGATTCAGGATCTGATTGTATTTCTCCTGCGTTCTTGCTTTACGAATGCGCTCTTTTGTTTTTTTCCAGTTAGCACCTTCTTCTCCGGCTAATTTATCCTGATCAGAAAGAAACTTCTCAAATTCCTGAGATTTGAATTTCCCTGTTAACGGATCAGTATACTGCTGCTGAACATCGCTCATCAAAGTAAATCCTTTTTCTCCGAAAAGATAATCGTTGAACTCGTTATCCGAAACAGATACTCCAAGAGCATCATACTCGCGCTGCATTACTAACTGCTCAACAGTCATTTGCCACGCTTTGTCTTCCGATTGTGTTGTTTCACGTTCTCCGTACTCACGTTGCTGCTGCTGTGCCTGTGCTTTGTCTTCATTTGTTGCTGCGGTTACATTCTCAGCGTATAAATTCTGGTCAACAAGGTCACCGTCAATTGTGCCTAAATTCCCTCTGTCTCCCGATCCACCCGGGTTATCAAAGAAACTTTGCGCAATAAAAAGCAACAATGCTATTCCAATAATTCCAACTAATACGTAACGACCTTTGTCTCTAATGGTTCCAATAATTGCCATTGTAATTTTTCTTTAAGGGTGCGAATATAATTAGATGAACCGAGAATTAAAACAATTTTCTTGTTTCAATGCTTTCTTATTGGATCTTACCTGTTCCAAAAGATGAATTTTTGTTAATTTCAGAGAAGCAAAAATCCGAATTTGTGATTCTTCCGTTTGTTTGATGAAAGATTTGAAATTATGAAAAATTTACTTGTAATTATTACCGCTTCTATTGCCCTTCTATCTTGCGCTCAATCTACGGATGTAAAAGCTAAAAATCCGGTTGCCGGCAAGGACATGGACTCCAGCCAGGTTGCCTATTTCGCGTCCGGATGTTTCTGGTGTGTAGAAGGTGTTTACGAATCGGTAGATGGTGTTTTGGAGGTAGAATCGGGTTATTCTGGCGGACACATTGAAAATCCGACCTACGAAGAAGTTTGCACAGGAAAAACCGGACACGCCGAAACGGTAAAAGTATATTACGACTCAACCAAAGTTTCTTACAAACAACTAGTTGAAGTTTTCTTTGGGTCGCATGATCCTACAACCTTGAATAAACAGGGGCCGGATTATGGTACACAATATCGCTCAGCCATTTTTTATGAAAACGATGCGCAAAAGAAAATTATCGATTCCTATATATCGGAATTGAAGAAAGATCTTTATAAAAATTCTACTATCACAACAGAGGTAACCAAGTACACGGCTTTTTATAAAGCAGAGGATTATCACCAGGATTTTGAACGCAGAAATCCAAATAATTCATACGTGCAGGGAGTTTCTGTTCCGCGAATCGAAAAATTCAAATCGAAATATCCGGATTGGCTGAAAAAATAGTAGTCCTGAAAATTGCTGATTCCGGAATTTTCGAATGATAAACATCACTTCTAACCGAATTTTATAAATTCGGAATTCGAATCTTCGGAACTTTTCGAAGAACTCCTGATTTCATTGAGATTCAAATGGGTTTAATTCCTTCTATCCGGAAAAGCGGAACGAGATATAAGTTCCATTTTTTCCAAATAAATAAGATTGGATCTCACAAATAAAACTACTAACGGCAGTGTTTTTCTTTTCATCAATTTGTTAAAATTTAGTTCAATTCGTTGTAACTTCTTAAATTTAGGA
>CBFGMW010000292.1:0-4413 GCA_965649925.1 uncultured Fluviicola sp. | reverse complement strand
ATTTTTTCAAAAACCCACGCGGGATAAACGGGCGTTCCAACTGTATCAACAAAACCCGATTTTTCTACTGCCCGGAAATTACCGAGTCCCATTCCAAAAGAGGTTCCCATTGCCTGAGCCGTAATCTTACCTTGTTCATCAGAATACACGTTGTCTACTCTTCCGCCGACACACCAGATTTCGGGATCTTTGCTTAACACAGCAACTGCTTCGGAAAAGTAATTACTGCTCAAAACATGCCTGGAACCAACAATAGCTAAATAATCAAAAGGGCTTTCTGTCTTGATGCCCAAGTTGAAAGCATAAGGGGTTAATTGATGTTCATTCACTACCAGATGAACATTCGGATATTTTTCACTCAAGTTAGCAATTACAGCCAATGTTCCATCGTCGCTTTTCCCGTCTACAATGTAAATATTCACATTGAGATCTGTGTTTTCACTCGCCTGGATGACAGAATTCACACATTCCTCAATGTTGTTAACCTCATTCCTGCAGGGAATAACGATCTTCAAGTTCTTTTTGCTTTCAACCATTTACCGTTCGCTTAACCAGTGTTCAAGACCTTTAGCGTGGTGAATGTCGTGTCCAATAACACGCATATTCAAAGGAATTTCGTTGATATTCGGAGGAAGGTTCTCGCGCTTATTATCTTCAATAATTACCCCGTTTTCAACAGCGAACAACAGTAATTCTTCTAAACGCAGCTTGTTTTCTTCGGTTAACCAATCACGTTTCAACAAATATCGGCCCGGATGAACGAAAACACGGACCTTCGACTTCCATTGTTCATCAGCAAATAGTTTGCGAAACGATTCGAAATACAACTCGATATCATCCGGAAATCCATGACAGGCAAAGCACAGCACATCCAACAGCTCAAAAGTTGAAGCATC
Organism: uncultured Fluviicola sp.; assembly: GCA_965649925.1. Taxonomy (GTDB): domain Bacteria; phylum Bacteroidota; class Bacteroidia; order Flavobacteriales_D; family Crocinitomicaceae; genus Fluviicola. The sequence goes on along the minus strand of CBFGMW010000292.1, from coordinate 3,517 downwards.
AATATCCAAACCACCGCCGGGTAATAATTTCGCTTCGGCACCAATATATCCTTTGATTCCGGGAAACCCTGCTTCGACAGATCTGATCTCTGAAATAAAATCTTCGAAACTGTAGCGCAATTCTCTCCGAACATGTTCGGTAAAGAAGATCGATTTTATATTGTTTTCTTCTGCAAATTTGAAATAATCTATTGCATCCAAATGTCCGTCTGTATAACGCGTATGCAGATGAAACAAATAGCGATCAGCCGTAATCGATCTAAATTCTTCCTGTTTCATTTCCTGAATTATCTATTCCTACTCCGCCCCAACTGCGCTTAAATTTCAATTTATCGAGCACATTGATCTGACTAATTTTGTTCTGCCCGATAGCACTCATTACAGCGTAGTAAATCATGTTAAACCCTGCCATAGAACTGGCAACCATGGTTCCCTGCACCCGCGGGTTCGATTCCAAAATTTTAGGTATTCCCTGATTATCCAACTTGAATTGAAATCCGAAGCAAAACTCCAGATTTAGTTCTTCGGCCAATTTTTTCGAATAGTCAACGATATCTGCTCTTTGTAAATCTACAGTTGTTTCGAAGCTAATTCCACTGCGAATTACATCTCTGCTTCGCGGAATAACTACTTCGTAACCATCCGATTTGTACATATCAACGGTATACTCCATTCCAGGCATAAACTCCGAAACTATTAACTCGGGAAAATCTGCATTCGTATCAAATATTCTAAGGAAAGATTCCAAATCAATTTCCATACTTGACGGTTTCTGACCCAAATACGCGCTTAAAGTCAATGCCTGATCAGTAATAATTCGAACTCCACGCTGTCCGTTAGACAAACGCGGTTTCACAATAACCTTTTCGTTCGGATAGCCTAAAGTGCGAATTGCCGATTCGAGTTTTTCCTTTTCCTTAACCAACACATACGTTGGATGAGGTACACCTACTTTTTTGCAGACTTCCAAAATATTGAACTTGTCGTTTGCGAATTGAATTGCATCATATCCTGAAACAACAATTCGAACTCCCCAGGTTTCAATTTCTTCTTTACGCTTCGACAACAATTCAATTTCCCGGGTAGTTTGCGGAAGAATTACCTGAACTTTTTCACGGTCAACAATTCCTTTCAAGACCTCTAAATATTCAGGACTTTCAGGTGCCGGAAGCTGGTAAAAAGCATCTGACAAATATTTCCCGACCGGAAATTCCTGCATGTCGGTAGTAATAATTCGGAATTTCGTGCTGTCCGGATTGTTTTCCAACGAATAAAGGGTTCCGCTTATTCCCGGCGCCCCCGCACCTGTTACTAAAATTACAACTTCCATATTTAGTCTAATATCCAACGCACCACTTTAAAAGCTTCGGCATAATTTGTTCCTATCTGCACACCTCTTGTTCGCGCAACGGAGCGAATAAAATTCTCATCCGAATAAGGACGGTGTTCCTGGCTTTTATATTCTTTCAGGGCATTCACTTTCTTCTGAATCTGTTCTTCTGTTAAATGTACGAAGCTTGAAGTAGTGAACGACAAATTGTTCCATGGAAGCTCATAAGAAAGGATAGAATTGAACTTAAATGCTCTTAATCCTTCAGTTGCGACTGTTGCATGATCCTGGTGAATATCTTCCAAATCAGGCATTAAGATCAAATCCGGTTTTATTTCTGCACGCAGCTTGATCAGATCGTCTAATATTTCCTGGCGGTGATAACCGAATGTTCGCACATCATAGTCGAACAAAATCAGGTTTTCAGGTTTAATTCCCAGAACTTTCGTAGCTGCTTTTACTTCAGTAATCAGAATATCAGAAGGGAATTGCGGTAAAACTGATTGCTGACAAGCAGAAAATGCAGCATAATATACTTCACTTCCTTCTTCAATGAATTTTGCAATAGCTCCACCACATCCGAATTCACCGTCATCTGTATGCGGTGCAAGGACTAATATTCTTTTTTTAGTTTTCATGTTCTCTTTATTTCTCCAAAAAGGATTATGATATTTTGATATTTAAAAGAATCTCTTTCATTAATTCGGCTGCATTTCCTTCTCCAAAATACGTTTTTCGTTCCGCAGTAGGATGAAAATTCAAAATTGCTTCTTTGATTTTTGTTTTATCAGCACCTACAATTACGTTCCAGCCATTTTCCACCGTTTCCACCCACTCTGTTTCATCGCGCATGGTAATACAGGGAACTCCTAAGAAAAACGCTTCTTTTTGAATACCTCCGCTGTCAGTTACGATCTTTTTTGCTTTAGACTCGAGCAAAACCATATCCAAATATCCAACCGGTTCGATAATGCGGATATTCACCCCCACATTGATTCCGTATTCTTTCACATACTTCAATGTGCGTGGATGCAGTGGTAAAACAATGGTTTCCCCGCTCTCACTTAAAGCTTCAAAAATGGAGCGTAAACGATTGATATCATTTGTATTCTCAGCACGATGAATAGTACAAAGCAAATACGATTTTTCACGCAATCCAATCTTATCCAGGATCGTACTTTTTTCTTCTGCGATCTTCGTGAAATGCAAAATCCCATCGTACATCACGTCTCCAGCCAAATGAACTCCCTTTGTAATTCCTTCTGTTTTCAGATGATTTACAGCAGTTTGTGTCGGAGCAAAGAGTATATCAGAAATGTGATCGGTTAAAATGCGATTTTGTTCCTCGGGCATTGCCTTATTGAAACTTCTCAGACCGGCTTCTACATGAATAACAGGAATCAACATTTTTGAAGCCGCTAAAGCACCGGCCAGCGTTGAATTCGTGTCACCGTAAACCAGCACAAAATCAGGCTGTTCTGTCTCCAGTACTTTCTCAATTTCTGTCAGCATAGCACCGGTCATTGCGCCGTGCGATCCGGAACCCACATTTAAATGATATTTCGGTTTCGGGATACTCAATTCTTCAAAAAAGACATCCGACATATTCGGATCGTAATGCTGACCGGTATGCACCAATATTTCATTGAAATGATCTTTGAATCGGGCAGATACTGCGGCGGCTTTAATGAATTGGGGCCGGGCACCCAGAATTGTAATGATTTTGTTCATAGTGGGTACAAAGTTAACAAAGCCTTATCAATTCTCCTCGTTTTGACTTTGCTTCGCACTTGTTGTAATAAAACTCAGGATTATTAATAGAAAGGTGTAAAAGAAAATTCCGCTTTGCCGTTGCAACATAGATTCAAACAACGAATTAAAAGCCAAACTTCCCGCAACTAAAAGAAGGAGATAGTTTTTCTGCTTAATGGCTTGCCTGAATGGAACAACAATAATCAACACCAGTGTCAGCAATCCGAAAACACCAATTTCCAGTCCTGTCTGTAAATACTGATTGTGCGGATTATACTGGTAAGGAATCATTCCTTCCTGGTTGTACTTTCGTTGATAGGCGGCCAATACTTCATCAACATTTCCGGTTCCAATACCTAATGGGTAATCCAGAAAGGCATCGGTAGCAACTGTCCACATAATAATTCTTGTTTGACTTCCGGAATGCGGCGGTTT
>CBFGMW010000291.1:0-4427 GCA_965649925.1 uncultured Fluviicola sp. | reverse complement strand
GGCAGGATCATCACCGTCGTGACTTCCAAGATAACTGCCAACTGAAAGGTTTACAATTGCCGGCAAACCTAATGAATCTGCTTTTGCAAAAACAAAATCACAGGCATCGGCAACAGTTAATGTCCAGTTCGGAAGGTAGAAATTTGTTTCAATAATGATGAGTTTTGCATCCGGTGCCATTCCTTTTTCGCGGCCATTTGCAAGTCCGTTGGCAGCGGCAGCACCGGCTACTGTTGTTCCGTGAGCAGACGATTCTTCGGTTGCCGGGCAATTTCCGGCGTTAATATCTGAAGCATAGAAAACTTGTCCGTAACCGTATTCTGCAGGAGTTCTTACAGCATCAAGCCCCATGGTATGATCCCAATAATAAAGAACACGTGTTGTTCCGTCAGGATTCTGGAAATCAGGATGCTGATGATCAATTCCCTGATCTACAAATCCGATGATCACATCTTTTCCGGTAAATGCAGCGGGTAGTCCGCCCATTCCGGAGTGAACTTCATTTACGAAATGTTTTACACGTGTTGAATCATTCAGTGGCTGACCGGTGTTCAATTCAATATAAAATGACTCAATAAGTTTTGTTTTTTGTGCATTTTCGATCCATGCCGGTGCTGCCTGAATATAGATCCAGTTTCTCGAAACCTGCTTCACAATAATGTCTTTGTCGCCCATTAATTTATCGAGCGTACCTGAAGTGTTTGTTACAGCAAATGCGGTTTTTTCGTTAGGATGTTCCTGGAGAAGCTTCTTGAATTTGAAATTGTCTGACTGCGCGTTTAGTGTAGTCGGGATGATAAAAAAAGCTAAAAAAAGTAGTTTTAGTTGTTTCATGTGCAGGTATTAGTAGTATTTAACAAAATTTTTCTGACTATATTCGGGCTTTCTTAAAAAGAACAAGTGAATTAGTTTGCAAAGTACGATATTTGCTCAAAACTAATTCAGATATTAACGAAAACACATATGAAAAAACGCATTATTTCTCTTTCATTGGCCTTATTTTCTTTTGGTGTAATGAATTTTTTCTACGGTCAGGAGAGTGTTGATTCTAAGATTTTGAACTGGTACAATGGTGCCGGAACAGGAATGAATACTGAAAAGGCTTACAAAGCACTGAAGAAAAAGAAAACTACAACGGTTATTGTAGCGGTTATTGATTCAGGAATTGATATTGAACACGAAGATTTGAAAGGACAAATCTGGGTGAATCAGGATGAAGTTCCGAACAACGGAATTGATGACGATAAAAATGGTTATGTAGATGATGTCCATGGCTGGAATTTCTTAGGAGGTGCCGATGGTCAGAACCAAAAATATGCCCGTTTGGAGAAAACGAGAATCATGGCAAAGTTAGGGCCTAAATTCGAAGGACGTGAAGCAAGCTCAATCTCGGATTCTGAAAAAGCAGATTACGAATTGTACAAAAAAGTTTCGAAAGAAGTTAACGACGAATTGAAGGATTACAAAGGAGCAATGACACAGTACAAGCAATTGGCTGAAATGCTTCCTACGATTCAAGCAGAACTTGAGAAAAAGTTCGGTAAAAATTTCACCGAGAAACAATTACAGGAATGGAAACCTGCTACCGGAGAAGAAATGCAAATGCAGCAAATCGGTATGTTCATTGCTTCTGGTCAATTGACAGTTGCCGCAATTAACGAAGGTTTGGAAGCAATGGAAGCTGCCACAGGTTACCAATTGATTACTACTTATAATGATCGTGAATTTATCGGTGATGACCCGGATAACTTCATGGATATTCATTACGGAAATAATGATGTTGAAGGCCCTGATGCGCTGCACGGAACACACGTGGGTGGAATCATCGGAGCAGTTCGTCATAACAACATTGGTGGCGATGGTGTTGCAACAGATATTAAACTAATGTCTTTACGTGCAGTTCCGGATGGAGATGAGCAGGATAAAGATATCGCTTTGGCAATTCGTTATGCGGTTGACAACGGAGCTTCAGTTATTAATATGTCTTTCGGAAAAGGATATTCTCCGCACCAAAAAGAAGTATATGATGCTTTGGCTTATGCAGATTCAAAAGGAGTATTGTTAATTCATGCAGCAGGAAATGACGGTGCAGATGTAGACGTAACGGATAATTACCCTACAAGCTCATACTCGTTCCAGACAAAGAAGAATGATCATTACCTTACAATTGGAGCTTCTACTAAAGATCCGAAACATTTGGCAGCAGACTTTTCAAACTATGGTGTAACCAAAGTAGACGTTTTTGCTCCCGGATTCGAGATTTACAATACGGTTCCGCAAAGCGAATATAAAATTTTACAGGGTACTTCAATGGCGGCTCCAATGGTTGCCGGTGTTGCCGCCATGTTGAAATCATATTTCCCTAACATGACTATGCTGGAGATCAAAAATGTGATTTTGAGCACATCTAAAAAATATCCGAAAGCAACAACTGTTAAGCCGGGAACGGAAGCTGATCAGGTTAACCTGGCTAATCTTTCTGTTACTGGTGGAGTTGTAGATGTTGCTGCAGCTGTAAAGGCTTGTAAGAAATTGGAGAAAAGTAAAAAATAATTCTTTATCAGTATTATTGAAGCCATCCCGACAAATAGTTGGGATGGCTTTTTTTATGTCCGTTTGAAAGAGTAATTTTGTGAATCATGAGACAATTCGAAATCCCGTCATATTACAAATCCGATATCGTTGGAAAGGTTAAAAATTTCCGTAAAGACTCGGATCCGCGAAAAAAGGACTTCACACCAACTAGATTGGATTTCGGGAATTTGGAAATCTATATATCGAGACATTTCGGCTTTTGTTATGGAGTAGAAAATGCGATCGAAATTGCATATAAAGCGCTCGATGAAAATCAGGGGAAGAATATTTATCTGCTGAGTCAAATGATTCACAACCCTGCAGTGAACTCGGATCTCGAATCAAGAGGAATTCAATTTATGCAGGATACGGAAGGCCGGCAGCTGCTTTCGTGGGACATTTTGAAATCAGATGATATCGTAATAATTCCTGCATTCGGAACCACATTGGAAATTGAGAAGCTGCTATCAGAGAAAGGAATTGAAATTCAGCGTTACAATACTACTTGTCCGTTTGTTGAAAAGGTTTGGAACCGTTCTGAAAAACTGGCGGCTGAGGATCATACTTTGGTCATTCATGGGAAATACAATCACGAAGAAACGAGAGCCACATTTTCACACACTTCGGCTCATACACATGCTGTAATTGTGCAAGACATGCATGAAGTTGAGAAATTGGCCAAATGTATAACCGGTTAATTTTCGAAAGAAGAATTCTATGAAATCTTTAAAGGAAAGCATACCGTTGGATTTGATCCGGAGATTCATTTAAACAAACTTGGCGTAATCAACCAAACAACAATGCTTGCTTCAGAAACGCAGGCAATAGCAGAGTTTCTGAAAGAAGTAACAGAGAATTCAACATCAACAGACACCCCTAAGAGTTTTGCAGATACGCGTGATACACTCTGTTACGCAACGAACGACAATCAAAGTGCTACCTACGGTTTGATGGAAATTGATCTGGATCTGGCAATTGTGGTTGGCGGATACAATAGTTCAAACACAACACATTTAGTAGAATTGTTAGAGCAGAGGGCTCCAACATATTTTATTAAAGATGCTTCTGAAATAAAAGAGGATTCGGTAATCAGCCATTTTGATATTCACAAACATGAAATCATTGAGACAGCGAATTGGTTAGGCACGCACTGCAAGCTGAAAATTGGCATTACATCCGGCGCTTCTTGTCCAGACAAACACGTAGATGAAGTGATACTAAAAGTGATTGAAATTCTTCAGTCTGAAAAAGATCTGGAGGAAGTACTTTCGGAATTATTCCAGTAAGAAAATCAGAATAGATTATTGATATCAGGAAACTATTGATGTTTCCTGTAAAAACTTTGGGCAAAAAAAATCCTGACCGAAGCCAGGATTCTTTTAAGATATTTTTCGAAGAATTAGTTCTTAACGAAGTTTCCTGTAGCCAATTTACCAGCTTTAGTAGTAACATTGTAAATGTACATACCAGCTTTCAATTCAGATACATTGGTTGAACCTGTTGTAGCGTTAATTACAGTTTTACCATCTAAAGTAACAACTGAAACTGTTTCGATTTCTTCGTTTCCAACTTGAATGTTCAATTCGTTGTTAGCTGGATTCGGGTAAACAGTTGATGTAATAACGTTTTCTTCTAATGAAGCAACTAAGTCAACAATTGGGTAGATAGCCATTGAGTAATCAGCACCCCAGTTATTAGGATCTCCAAATGTGTGGAAAGTTGCATCATTCCAGAATTCACCAGCGTGAGTATCTGCATCAGCAAATGGACCGCTAATAACGATTGCCATTAAGTTGTTTCCTGTAGGTAAAACCACACCAGCCCAGAATTTATTTCCAGCAGGGATAGTTAAA
>CBFGMW010000290.1:0-4431 GCA_965649925.1 uncultured Fluviicola sp. | reverse complement strand
TTGCATCTACAATGAATGTACATGGCTGATCGGGCAGGTTTTTCAATACGTCTAACAACATTTTAGCGGGAATAGCAACATTTCCTGACTCAGTTGCTTCCACTTCCATGCTTGTACGCATAGTTGTTTCCAGATCCGAAGCCGAAATTGTTAATTCGTTATCGGTGATACTGAATAAAAAGTTGTCTAAAATCGGGAGAGTATTGCTTGTGCTCAAAACTCCGCTAATGCTTTGTAAATGACGGAATAACGCAGTGCTCGATACTATAAAATTCATCTGAATATAATTTTGCGGAACAAATATATCGTTTTTACCCGCTCAGTTGGAGTATGAAAACTACAAGTTGTATAGGAGTTATTAACTAAATAAACTGAAATTACTTCTGGTATCCAAAATAAATGTCGCCGCGGGTAATTTTGTCGAAAACGAAATACTGACATTTCACCAGTTCACCGCTTGGCAACAAACACCAGAAACGATTGATATCGTAGTTAACTGTCTCGCCCAGATCATTCACTTCTTCCTGGCTTGAATCAGATTTTCTGCGATACATTTTGAGTTTTTTCGTCTCTCCTTTTTTCGTTTTCAAAACGAGTGTACAGTACGGAGTAGATTTTTTCACGCTATCAACCTGGCGATTAGTCAATTCGTAGTTCGGAAGCTCGTAGTTGATCCGTTTGTAATTACTCAAATATTTTGTTACGCGCGTTTCGGGAACTCCCTGAATTTTCTTTCCGTTATTGATCACTTCGAAACTTCTTCCTTTGGCATTTACAGTGAAATTTCTATTGGGTGTAGCACTGAATTTCACGTCTACAGAAGAAATCTCCTGAATGCCGTATGCGAAAACTCCGGTACATTTCCATTTTCGGGAATCTGCATAAAAGCGCGGACTGATTATGCCGTTCATATTCGTCAGCTCGGCAATAACAGGTTCTTCACTTTTTCCATTTTCACTTGATTCAAGAAGCATATAACTTCCCATGTGATCAGGCGTTGCAGAGCCAATATACCAGGTTTTATTCCAATCTACATCCGTAAAAAACTGAACTTTTATTCCCTGGGTTGCCATTCGGCTTGTAACGCTTTTGATAGCATTCTTAGGAATATATCCTTTAAAATGCACATTGAATGCCGCATCGAGTATACTTCCCACCTGCATTTGCTGAACACAATTCCCGTCTTTATCGGTCCAGGTATTACCCGTGCGAATCAATTCCATTTCCATACCGTTTGGCTCGGTAACAATAATCTTATCAATGCGCGCCGTATCCTTGATCTCAAAGCTGAAATCAACGAAATTCTCGTCGGAACGACCACGGTTTTTGATCAGCTTAAGAGAATACCAGCCCAATGCAATAAGCACTAAAACACCAACCAGGAGAACAATTTTTCTTTTCATAATATCAAGAACGTCCGTAACGACGCTTACGTAAGTAAAACAATGCGATTGCGAATAAAATAACGAGTGAACTTGGCAGGATCATGTTTAACACCTGGTAGGTTCCACCTTTTTCTTTCACTTTTTCTTTGTCAATAGGGTGTAAATCGATTTGCTTACTACGAATATCAAGCACCGAATTTTCTCCCAGCATATAATCCACCATATTCTGGAAGAATTCCTGGTTTCCGTAGAATACTTTCTGTTTCAGCAAGAAAGCATAAACCTCATCGTAGCGCAGGTTATTGAATTTCGGACGATACAAAGTCTCGCCGTTTTTCCCCTGAATGGAATCATAATAATTGGCAATGAAAGAACCATTTCCAACCACCATAACTTTTCCTTCAACTCTTGACGAATCAAGCATTCCTGAGGCTTTATTATCTGCAAAACTGGAGCTCAGCCTGTCGCGGAAATGCGACTGGAACATTCCCTCGGAAACTGCTGCAAGGCACAATTTATTTCCTTCACTAATTCCATTCGGACCCAATACCGGGTTTCTTCCATAGTTCAGCGGTTCACCCAAACTGATCAACGGTGCCATACCGGTTGCTCCCGAATTTGCCGACGAAGTCAACACCGGCGTTACCAAATAACTGTTATTCGGCACCAATGTCAATGAGGAGGCGTAACGCAGCATCACGGGATCAATATTCCTGGAAATCGGGCTGCGGGTTGACGATGCCTGAACATAATAGAACCAAGGCTGATGTCCTGATTGCGAAAACGGAACCGGGATAATTCCACAGTTAATATCACGCACGTAGTTATCGTTGATCTTGATTCCGTAATCGAACATCAGCTGATCAATTCCAAGTTGGGTTCTCGTTGTGTGAACGGTTCCTTTCATAGCAAGCGTATCGCCGGGGAAAGTCAACTGATCCATAAACACCATTAATCGACCGCCTTTCATCAGGAACTGATCGATCAAATACAAATCTTTTCCGGAATAAGCCGTTTTTGGCCGCGCAATAATAACACCATCAACATCTTTCAACGCATCCAGTGAATCGTTCAAATAAATATCTTCAACAGTATAATTATCTTTTAAAAGACTTCTTGCAATTTGCGTTTCCGCTTCGCGCAACTCGCCATGACCTTGTATAAATGCAATTCGCGGGCGACGTTTCTGAATTACTTTCCGCAATCCTGACACCAATGAATATTCCAGGTTATTTATGGAATTCTGAATGGTCACTTCAGAAAATTCAGGAGTAATTTTAATTTGAGTTCCCTGCGGAGTTCCCGGAAGTAACTGGATATAGCCTTTCGTTACACCATTGTAAATAATCTCAGCTCCAGGCCACAGGGTAGCATCCTCGCTATTTTCACCGTACTCCACGTCCATCGGAATAATTCCTTTTCCATTGCTGTAAAGCTTGATATTCATTTCCTTCTGATCTGCCTCGTTATCCTTTTTAGGACTAATGAATTCGTATTCAATACGATCGCCGGCAATTTCACGGAATTCAATTAATTTGTCTTCAACAGCATTTCTGAATCGGCGGATTTCTGCAGGCATTTCACCCTCCAGATAAACTTTGATATATAATCGATTAACACCTTCTTCCTTATCGTCTTCTGATTTGGCATTCTCCGGATTCATTTTCTCCAGAAACTCAATAGTTCCCTTTGCCAATGAATAACGTTCATCTTCCGTAACATCGATACGCTGGTAAACGAAAGAACCTATAATATTTACGAAAATAACAACCAGTGTAATAACAATAAATACGGCCCAGTTGTATAGTTTACTTCTTGTTGACTGTTGACTCATGATTTATCGTTTCAAAGATTTAACAATGGCTAAAGAAGCGGTGAGAAAAATGGCGATCATTCCGAAGAAATAAAGCAAATCGCTGGTATCGATCAATCCTTTCATAATGGACCTGTAATGCGATGTTAATCCAATATATTTGAAAACAAAATCTGCATCTCCGATCAGTGAAAACGAACCGATTAATTCAAATCCATCGTAGAAAAGCCAGCAAAGGAACATAGCGAGGATGAAGGCAACGATTTGATTGCTTGTAACACTTGATGAGAAAATTCCGATGGCTAAAAACACGCAACCCAGTAAAAACAAACCTATATATGAAGTAAATGTAGCTCCTTCATCAATCACAGATTTTGGAAGGCCGTCAGCATCAAAACTCTCTACGCCAAGTTGCGAGAGGCTAAAATAATAGATGAGTGTTGGCAAAAGTGAGATCAGCAATAAAGTAACTCCCGCAAGGTATTTGGCAAGAATTATTTGAAGATCTGTAATTGGCCGGGTAAATAACAATTCAATGGTTCCGTTTTTGCGTTCTTCTGCAATCATTCGCATGGTGATAGCCGGAATTAGAATAAACAGAATAATGGGACTCAGATTAAAAAACGGGATCATATCTACCTCTTCTCCCATAAGGAAATTGGTGTCCTGATCAATTACCCAGTGAAAAATCCCCGAAGTAATCAAAAAGGGGTCGGACATGGATCCGAATTACACCCATGTCATTTGCTGCATATTCGTCGGTATGCAGCAGACTGGCGAACCTCACGGATATCGCCGATAACCGACATTATGTCAACCGCTACGTGGACGGTGGTCCGGAACCGCTCCCCGTCGGCTCCCTCGTGACCTCGCGCTCGACCTCGCCCTCGGCGCCGCCCTCGACGTGCAGCTCGGGCAGCCACTCGAGCCAGCCGGGCAGGTACCAGTTCCACCGGCCGAGCAGCACCATGCTCGCCGGCACCAGCACCGTGCGGATCACCGTCGCGTCGATCAGCAACGCGACCGCGACCCCGAAGCCCATCTGCTGGAAGCCGACCAGGTCGCCGGACGCGAAGCCCACGAAGACCACCACGATGATCAGCGCGGCCCCCGTGATGATCCGCCCGGTCGCGCCGACGCCGTGGGTGACCGCGTCCACGGTGTGCCCCGTGGCCAGGTAGCGCTCCTTGATCCGGGTCAGCAGGAAGACGTGGTAGTCCATGGACAGCGCGA
>CBFGMW010000289.1:0-4433 GCA_965649925.1 uncultured Fluviicola sp. | reverse complement strand
ACGCTTCACGAGCAGCTCCACAAACGGCAAACGACCTTTTCTTGACACTTCATGAAGTGGGGTCCTTCCATCCTGAGCACATCACCGCAGCGTCCACACAACAACATACATCAGACCTAAGTCAAATTCAAACCGAAGGAAGAACTATTTTGTCTTTCGAAGATTTTGTGTTTGTTTACACCTATCATCCAGCAACACAAACACAAAATATGCTTACCAGTTTCAGGTATGAATTTCTTCCTGACAAAAACCAGTTGCACATTCAATATGATCTGAACCGTTCGGGTTATTACACTTTTAAAGTTTCGGAAAACATATTGGAACTTACTTTAGTTCAGTGACCTTATTATACTGAATAAAAAAAGGAGACTTTCGCCTCCTTTCTTACAACTATTTTTCTGTGCGTTAATGAAGCACAACTATCTTTTGGCGCGACTGTACGTCTGTTGTCTGAACCACTAACCAATAAGCTCCGTTACTCAATTGGCTGACATTGATATGAATGAATTGCGACTCCTGGAAAACAGGAACTTTCACCAGTTTTCCAGTCATGTCAGTTAATGTCAGTACTGCATTCACAGAAGAAGTTCCAAGATCAATAGTGACATCTGCACTTGCCGGATTCGGGAAAACAACTCGTTCAGCCAGCAAAGTTTCGTTAACCGATAAACAAGAATCAATTGTAATTACCACACTTGCAACATTCGTACACCCGGTAGAACCATCTGTATAGGTATAATCAACCGTGTTGTTCCCGGTATTTAAGCCCGACGGGGCAAAAGTATCTCCGGTAACTCCGGGTCCGCTATATAAACCTCCCGCAGGCGAGCCGGTTAGCGTGATTGGCCCGTCATATACACATAAATCGGTATCCGAAGCACCAACTAAAACAACAGGAGCCGGCACAACCGTTACATTTATCGAAGTTGTATCGCTACATCCGTTAACGTCAACGTAAGAATATTCGTAAACATGTACTCCTACCCCAATTACAACCGGATCAACCGTTCCTGAAGGAACAAATGTTCCTCCGGCAGGTATTCCGTTCAGGTTTACCGGATCGCCGTTCGAACGCAAATCAGTAACAGGATCAACAGTTGCAGCAGTTACCGCGAAGATTTCAATAATCACCGTATCTTCCGAAGAACATCCGTTGGCATCCGTATAGGAATAAATCACAGTATCCATACCCGGCAATGAAGCTGCGGGATCAAACTGGTTTCCAACAGAGCCGGTAAATGTTCCACCGGCAGGAGATTCCGTGAGCTGAACCAAATCTCCGTTATTACAAACAGATGCAACCGGTGAGCTCAAAGTAACAACAGGCAAGGCAAATTCAACAACAGTAATTCCTGTAGAAGCCGAATCAGTACAGCCATTTGTATTCGTTTTAGTCATGTTGTACACACCCGGTGCACTTACTGACAACGTGTTTGCAGTTTCACCTGAAATCGGTGCACCATTCAGATACCATTGACTCGTACCGCCTGAACTTCCTGTTAAAGTAACAGGTGTTCCCGTACAATAAATTACTGAGCCGTTTACGTTTACTATCGGAAGTGGATTCTGCTGAACGGCAAATGAAGTAGAAACTGAATCAGTACCACACACGTCATGAACCTGGCAATTATATATTCCTGCCTCCGAAGCGTAATAAGTTTGTGCCGTTTCACCGGAAATTGCAACACCATTTTTATACCATTGATATGAAAAGGCCGGCGACATGGACAACAAAGTAGAATCTCCGATACAGAAATGATCAGTTCCCGACACCTCGCGGTCACAGGTGATAAACGCCAGACCTCTCAAATCGTCGGGCATACTGCCAGTTGGTCCGGTGACCGTTCCATTCGCATTCCAATGATTGAAGCCGGAACCGATATTTGAAGTAAGGAAATTATTATTTCCGATATATACCGATCCGAAGGTTTCACCGTTAGTAGCTCCAACAATAGGAATTCCGGTAACCGGTAATGCCGCATTATCAGGAGAAAACTTTTCATACACCATTGTTCCGTTACCTGACCAGTGGTAAATCATATCATCAGCCGGATTGTAACAAATAACTTCCCCATCTGCACCATTTCCCAAAGCACGGTATACCGTTTTTGAAGCATCCGTTGTATTAATCAAATAAACCGTTTCAGGAACTGTTGCTCCGTCGCCGGTAACACCGAAAAGAGAATCTCCGCAAAATGTGATGGATGAAAAATTATCACCGAGATTACCAATTATGGTAACCAATCCGGTTTGAACGTTTAACGTTCCAAGTACGCGACCTGAAACTGCACTTTGTTTAACAATTACGTAGATATCTCCTGTATTCGGATGCTTGGCAATACCATTTGTTCCGGTAATTGACCCGCCGGATGAAGGGTTCGGCGCAAGACGATGAGTAACTGACATATTAGTGGTATCAACCACCCAAAGTGAATCCTGAAACGGAGATGCACCAATCAGGCGCGATATTACATCTTGTGCAACAAGGTTTGTTTGAACGGCCATTAACGCCATTGTAAGTAATAGTATTCTTTTTATCATAAGGTCTGATTTACCCGGCAAAGGTATAAAATCATTGTTAGTAACCAAAAAACCTGATGTCCGTAAGTAGGAAAGGATTAATTTGGTGAAGACATTAGGCACTTCCGAAAAACAAAAACTTTCACTCCTGAATTGAACCTTCTCAAACGTTTAGTGTAACTGAAACCATGAATAAAATTCTTTTTTTGCTTCTAATAACTTTTTCTGGCTGTATACACGCTCAGGAAAATCTAAAAAACACCAAATGGCTGCTGGAAGAATCTGGCTTACTGATTCCAATGAGCGAATATTCAGTAATTGTTTGTACAAAATGCCACGATCTAAGCGAAATTCAAACTGAAGGAAGGTCTATTTTGTCATTTGAAGATTTTCTGATAGCAAGTACATATCATCCGGCCACACAAAAAGAAAATATACTTTGCAGTTTCAGATATGAATTTATCCCGGAAAAGAATCAGCTGCAGATACAATTCGATTTTTCACGTTCGAATTATTATACTGTTGAAGTTTCGGAAGAGAAGATGAGACTTACTTTAATTCAATAGTTTTCATATTATTACTCTGGTATTTAAAAAGTTACGCTCGAAATAGCATCCAAATTTGTTGGTTTATAGTTTCCGAAGAAAACACTACTTTTAAGACAAACTATTCCCGTGAAGCAGGTCAAATACATTCTTCCAATAACGTTTGCACTACTTGTATTGCTTGGAATAACTGCTGCCTGCAAGGATAAGCCCAAACCTAATGAACCGGCGCCATGTACCTCCTGTGAAACCCGAATGGAAACCAAAAAATACTTTTTATTTGACGTTGGTTCCTGGTGGGTGTATAAAGAAGAAACTACACATGAAAAGGATTCTATTTATGTAGTTGCATCTGCAAATGATCCGGCTACACCAAATTTTGATGTGGAATACTACAGCCCATACCAGGATTTTTACTACCACTTTTATCCAATAATTACAGTTTCTACTCAAACGTCAGGTTGCAGTGATAATGGACTTTCAACGAAGAAATGTATATACATTAAAAAGGAAAAAATAAGACCAAATATTTTTGTGCGTGAAGAACTGTCTTTCTTCAGTCAGTTTTATAAAGGTGCTGAGACACCAGTTCCGAACATTTATTATTCAGATAACAAACTAATCTTTGAAGAAATTTATAGTAATTATTCCCTTCCTAGTTTAAGTTTTGGACAAACGTTGAAAGTTCATATTGAACACTCCCAATTGGAAAACGATTCACCGGTTAACCATTATTATGTCAAAGGAGTTGGCCTGATCCGCAAGGAGATCATAGACAGCAACCAGGTGTGGAACCTGGTAGACTACCACGTAACTCAGTAACTTGTATTTTATTTCTTTATCAAAAATTGAATCAAGTCGGCCGGATGCATGTCCAATGAATTGGCTAATGCAAATAGAATCTTCAAAGTAATATTCTGTTCGCCTTTTTCAATTCGTTGAATAGTTCGGATGTCAATATCACAAAGTGAAGACAATGATTGCTGGGTAAGCCCACGACTTAGCCTAATTTCCTTAAGCTTTAAACCGAATTGCTCAACTTCCAATAAATACTTCAACTTGTCCACGTTCAAATCTCAGCATCTGTCAATAAAAACATTACGACATATTTGTCATGTTTGTTTTTATTTTTATATTTACCCTCAAGACATTGAACGTAAATACTTTATGTTGTTTACACCGTAACTTTGAAAACTGATTTCGAACCTTTGTGTTTTGTTTGCATCATCAAAGAAATAAACCGAACGCACTATTCTTTAGTTCTATGAAAATTGTACCTTTAAGACAAACTATTCCCGTGAAGCAGTTGAATCACATTCTTCCAATAACGTTTGCACTACTTGTATTGCTTGGAATAACTGCTGCCTG
>CBFGMW010000288.1:0-4439 GCA_965649925.1 uncultured Fluviicola sp. | reverse complement strand
TAGCGCATAGGGTAATCCCACACCCAAAGCTCTTACTTGCGCAGGGAACAATTCTGCTTTTACAACTGCATTGATACTTGTATAGCCACTAACAATGATTAAAGCGGCCATTAGAAGGAAAAACGACGTATAAACAGAATTTGTATGACTCAAAGCTGTGAGTAACGGAACAGTACAGATTGTTCCCAGAACGCCAAAACCAATAAGCAGAGGCCTTCTCCCGATCCGATCGGATAATGCTCCGAAAACAGGTTGTAAACCTGCAAAAATCAATAAACTGATAAACGAAATGAGCGTAGATTCTCCTTTCGACAGATGAACAGTATTCACCAGGAACTTTTGCATGTAAGTTGTATAGGTATAGAATGCAAGCGTTCCACCCAACGTTAATCCAATCACTGTGAAAATTGCTTTTGGATGTTTCATCAATGCTTTCAACGTTCCTTTGCTTTCTTCCTTATCAGCTTTGTGTGATTCAAAAGCCGGAGTTTCCTCCAGGCTTTTCCGCAGGTAAAGCGCTACAATGGAAAGAATAGCTCCGATCACAAAAGGAATTCGCCAGCCCCACTTGTGGAGTTCTTCTTCGGTGAGTAATACTTTTTGTAACAGCAACTGAATTCCAAGAGCGATCAACTGTCCGCCGATTAGTGTTACATATTGAAAGCTTGAATAAAACCCACGGCGGTTCTTTGTAGCCATTTCACTCAAATAAGTAGCTGAAACTCCATATTCGCCTCCAACACTTAATCCCTGGAGCAATCGAGCTAAAAGCAATAAAATTGGTGCAATTATTCCGATTGTTTTATACGTTGGAGTCAAAGCAATCAGCAAAGAACCAAATGACATCAATAAGACAGAAAGTGTCATACTGCGTTTACGACCAACTCTATCGGCAATTCTTCCGAAAATCCAGCCACCGAGCGGACGCATGAGAAAACCAAGTGCAAAAACTCCAGCGGTATTCAATAATTGCGCCGTTGGGTTTGATTCCGGAAAAAACGAGTCTGAAAAGTAGAGTGCAAAAGCGGAATAGGCATACCAGTCATACCACTCAACGAGATTTCCGACTGAACCGCCGACAATGGCTTTTAGCTTTGATTTAGAGATTGATTCAGCTTCCATACTGCAAAATCAATTCTCTTTAGAGTTCCGTATACAAAAATCAATCATATGCTGAACTTCCTTATCCTTTTTTAAAAACGCTTCTATGTTTTTTGCTTTTCGCATAGGTTCTATGACATCAGGGTGGTGTGCAATCATTGTGAGAGCGCACTCATGAATTTCTGCGACTGTTTCAAGGTCGATACTTTTATGTCTGGGTAGTTCCAGTTCTTCCACCACCCGATCATGTACCAGAATTTCTATTATGTCAGCATTATATTCCTCGAATTCATAGTTATCCCGTTTTCTCAATGAATCATCAAATGAATAAGCCGCAATTCCGAATAAACAAAACCCAAAAAAGAGATATACCCAAAATGCAATCTTAAACGGATCGGAAGCGCCCTGTTTCTTAAAAAACGTATACACACCCCAAGAAATGGAACCAAGGACCAAAATCATAGCCAGGGTTCCTGCAATCAAAAAAAGCGGATACTCGCTTCTGGATGCAAGTGGCCTTCTGTTAATTGCTATCATGAAGCCCACAATTACACTTAATGCCAACATTGTAAGAAGCGAAATGATAATTTTCAGTTTTTTCATTTTAGTGTAGTCATTTTAAGAAAACACTCCGAAAATCCTCTGAATGCTTTACTTCGATTTATTTTTCCGCCTAAAGATAAAAAATATTGCTACCACAGAAACCAAAGTTACCGGAACTACAATTCCGATCATCAGTGGCAAAGAGGTTGGTTTCTTTATTGGAAGTCCTTTTATATGATCTTTCAGATTAATTTCAGGAAGCGCTGTCATTACTTCTTCTGCTTTTTTCCGGAAAAGACTATCCGGAATTTCAAATCCAATGGCATCACTTCGCATTTCAAAACGCCAGTCCTGCCCATATTTTTCATCCAGGAAAGCGAAAATGGTTTGGTTGTATGCTTTTTCGTCTTCCAAATATGTAATGTGTTCAAATGCTTGTCTGAAAAACTCTACCTGGTATTTCTTCTGAAGGTCTTTGTCTTTTAAACTATTCAATTCCATCGCAGATTCAATTGCCACACCTGGAAAAAGAATTTTCATTTTATCAGCCTTGATATCCCGTTTTGCTCCTTTCTTGTTGTAATTGGATTCTGTGAGTACCCAAACAAAACCAGTAGGGAGTGTCCAGATTGGCATTATGTCATAATATGGCGGATAAATTATTGGGAGCGGTGTATAACCATCGCGAATTTCAACCGGAAATGGATTGAGTTTGAGGAGATTCGAATCTATCCGTGCAATACTATCCTGAGAGTACAGGAAAACAGAACTTGGAATGAAGGCAATCAGCAGTAGTTTTTTCATAAAAACGGAAACAATTATTTTTAACTGTCACCTCTTACATTCCTGCCAACAAAACGTTCATTTCCCAATAAAAACTGAATTGCTTTTTTTACATTTCGTTCAATACTTACTTCCGTTTTCAAATTCGCGATATACCTGACAATTTCAAGCTTTAAGGATGGTGCCAGACTTTCGAAAACTTCTTTTGCTTCCGAATTTTCTTCCAATGCACGTAAAAGCATTGGATGCGGTTGAATAGTTCGATCGGAAGAATCAAATTGAATAGTTACTTCTATGGTTTCCCCAATTCGTTTCGGTGAATTTTTGAGCATGATCATATTGATATACAATCGCCAATAACCACTATACTTGACCAGGTTTTGTTTGTATGAAACTCCGTTTATCGTTCCTTTTATAGGAATAGCGCCTTTGTTTTTTTTCGCACTTGTAAAAACCTGCTGTAAAATATCATCGGGAACAAACACGAACGGATTGATCCCGATGATTTCTAATTTTACTTTGAATCGGTGCATTTTAGTCAATTCTTATGAGTCAAATTCGCCTTTATCGTCGCGAATGGAGCCATTGATCAATTCTCCCAGAACGTTCAAATCAACGTCCTCTAATTTATTGATATACAAACATCCCATTCCTGTTTTACATTTCCCCAGTTTTGTTAAGGTCTCACGATCACTGATTAATCTATTACTTAGATAAAGCGACAAATTAGCCTTTCGCGGAGCAAAACCAATTCGAAACCAATCAACTTCGCGACCGGATTTACTGACAATATGAACAAGTCCGAAACCAATAAGTCCCTGCCCCCAAAGAACCGGCTCTTCTCCGGTTGCTGTTTTCATCATTTCAAGAATCGCAAAGCTGTCGGCTCGTTTCTGTTCATTATCCAGCTGATCAAGATATTCCTGAACACTTCCCTTTGTGGGTATTGATTTTACTTTTGCTTTCATTTGGCTGTTTGTTTCAGGTAAGCAGTTGTTAACGTTCTTGCCCAATACCGAGGAACCGAATATTTTTCCTGGAGCATTGAGACAGCATCATTAGACTTTTTGTCCTCCGCTTTGAATTCGGTCAAAAGTTCCACCCAGAAGGTAATTGGCTTCCCGGTTTTCTCAATGACTTGTTCGTTGGTTACCTCCCAGTATTCTTTTTTCATAATATCTTTTTTCTTTTTTCACCAATGCAAGGGGATGAATACCCTTGAAACGATGAATCTCCTTGAAAGTTTACACGTTTTTTTCGTCGAGTAAGTCTTCGTTTGATGACTGCGTTTTTTTCGCATTCGGATCTTTCTTTCTGAAGATTGCTGCGGTGATCAAAGCAAACAAAATTCCCATTGGCAGAATTTCCGAGTACGTAATCAGCGCATTGAAAAACGGATTTTGATACATCACTCCAAATTCCTGCATTTCTTTTGTCTGCAATACAATTTCTTTTGCACTCGCTCCGCTTTCTTTCAATTCCCGGAGAACGCAATTTGTGTATACCTCTACGAAATCTGAGCCGGAAGTGTAATAATATATGAGCCAGGAACCAACATAAACCGTTGATGCAATGAGGGCAATAAGCATTCCGATTTTAAAGGCTTTTCCAAATGAAATATACCCGTGGTTGTATTTGTCGCGGTAGTTTTTTACACCAACTACCAGGAATGCATTGGCAATAATCATGGAGGCGTAACCCAGGTACATTCCGTAATCCATGTGCTCATCCATAGGAAGGAACGCGATGGCGATAAAGAACCATGATACTGAAATCAACCCGGAGATTGAACCGAAGACTAAAACATTTCTTTTCATATTATATTATTAATTATGATGCAAAAGTGTTATTACCAGTGATCTATCGGGTCATACTTTCGGGTGATTTTCACCAATTGATATAAAATTACAAAGAAATTATTCCTAAACGCGTTGCCTGCTCAACTGCTTGAGTTCTGCGTTTAACTTCCATTTTCTCGAACAGCCTGGAACTATGTGTTTTAATCGTGTTTA
>CBFGMW010000287.1:0-4447 GCA_965649925.1 uncultured Fluviicola sp. | reverse complement strand
CCCTGATCAGTATTGGTCAGGGTTTTTTATTTTCGCAGAATGAATTACGAGACAATGGATCAAATACTTTTGAATGCACTTTCAGAAGACAAGATCAAAGGCCCAAACCCAGCAGAAGAGAAACTGATCAAAAAAATCAAACAAGGTAAACACTGTTTGATTTCGGTTGAAAAACCGAATGATCTTGATTTGGTTCTGTTCTGGTCAACAATTATTAAAGCTCCCCAGGCATTTGAGGGCGCTCCTCGTGTTCTATGGATTACCCAGTCGAATGAACGGGCAAAAAAACTTATCTCCACTCTTCAAACGTGGGTAAGAAGAAGTGAAATTGCCATTGAGTCGGCAAATGAATCGGGGAAAAAGATTGAGCAGCGAAATAACATTTTTGAAGGAGCTGATGTTATCATCGGTACGCCAAAACGAACATTGGAACTCTATAATCAAAACGGCTTCCACATCAATCAGCTTGCCCTCGTGATAATGGATGAAATAAACGGAATTTGCACGCATCCAACCGAACTACAACATCTTCGTCGTATTTGTGAAAGTATTGATAAATGCCAAAAACTGTTTATTTCCTACGGAAAACATGAGCGCTTGATTCCGTTTGTTGAAGAAATTTGTTATTCTTATGAAGAAATCGAATTTCAACAAGGAAACGAATGACAAGGAATCAGCTTATAAAACTCATTGCGAATCTGCTCATGGCAGTAACTTTTATTTGCGCAGCACTTCTGCTGATCAATAAAACGTATGGATACACGGAAATTGCAAAAACAACTTTCTATATCTGCGGTGGTTTGGGCTTGATAGGTTCCGCATACATAGGTGTTATTGTCGAAAAAAACAAAGACTTCAATTGGATCTTTTGGGTGGGAAGCGTTGTAATTTTCGCTGCAATCGCCATGAAAACACTCCTGCTTCCGAATTATCAGATAGTTCTGATTGCCGGAGCAGGAATTTCAGGCGCTTCCTATTTCTTCAACCCTTTCTCGAAGGACGATGACAACAATGAAACTGATCAATTACTGGATCAGTAGCTCACATACAATCCCTTTTTCATTCTGTAATCAATAATCGGCTTAAACGGTCCGTATTTATGCTGCTCTTCCGTAAAAGGATCATTATACGGACCAAACGGATAATCTATAGCCTTCATTTTAATATCCGGATAGTCAAAACCTGTTTTTTTCGGGCGTTCATGCTGATCTGAATTCACATAGGCTGCCACCTGCAACGCATCAATATCACTCAAATAAGGATGTTCATGGCTCGATTTATCATTCGGCATATTCGATTTAATGAATGTAGCTGCTTTAATAACTCTGTACATACTCGACCCTGGCTGGTATGAATCTTTCCCCCAAAGCGGCGGATACTCATACGTTATCTTCGAAGCCAGTAACTTTCCTTCACCGTTCATGCCATGGCAACGAGCGCAGCTATTTTCATAAATCACTTTTCCTTTTGCAGGAGAAAGCGCAAAATCAGGAAGCTTAATCTCAATGCCATTGTCTCCTTCTACTCTTTGCTCAACCGGAACGTTTGTTCCAAGCCATTTAATGTAGCATTGTATCGCATTCAACTCTTTGGAATCAAGTGGTAAAGGAATTCCGTTGTGCGGGCGTTCCACACAATTATTGATTCTGTCAGCACAGGTAAGAATCATATTTTCACGGGCACGATATTGAGGGTATCGGCCATGGGTGCTCAAATAATTCAATCCGTAAGGTCGTGTTCCCGCATCCAAATGGCAATTGACACAGTTCATTTTGTTTCCCAGATAATGCCCGACGGTGCCTTCCGGACCAAGATAATAAGCTGTATTCACAATCAATTTACGGCCGTAGCGCACCATATCTCCAAACTCATCATCCGGAATGTCATTGGTATCGGGAGCATACCAAACCTGTTCCGATTCATCGGTTTCACTAACAGTTGGTGCCTTCGATGCATTTGTGCATTTAAAAAATGCAAAAGTGGTAAATGATAAAAGAAGTAAAATGTTCAGGCGTTTGAAATTCATAGAATGGAAAAAGAGCTTAATTTTAGCGAAAATACAAATTAATGAAAACGGCGTTCTACAAAAAAGTCCATTTAATTGCTTTATTTCTCATTTCTTCTTCATCCGTTTTCGCACAATATTTCCCAACTGCCGAAATTAAACTGAATTACAATACAGTGTGTTTTGAGTATCCTTTCAATAATAGTGCAGACAATTATGAATTGGTAATTTACGAAAATGATCCTGCCAACCAGCAAACCTACACTTCCGAAGCGAACAAGATCATTGTTCCTAACCTGATTTTTGGCGGATCATATTATTGGAAAGTACTTTCAAAAAAAGGGAACAAACTTGTTTCGGAATCACCGGTAACTCATTTTTCCATTCTCAGTCTTGACCGTTTTAACGACCTACGTTTTAACCGGGTCACACAGCTTAAAACCCTGCAATCAAAAGAATTCCTTATTTACGATTATGCGAAAGTTATGATCGATAGAAACACAGACATTACGTGGTTTTTACCTGAAACATTTGAAGGCATCCCGGTTGGAAAGGGCGTGCGTGATCTGAAGATGACTTCTGAAGGAACATTCCTTGCGCTTATTGACAGTATGGGGTACGAATTTGATATAAACGGGAAAGTATTGTGGAAAGCCCCCAACAGCGGCAGCATTTCCAAACAGAAAAATGAAGATTATCATCACGACATTCAAAAACTTTCTAATGGAAACTACATGCTTCTTGGAAATGAGCGTATTAAACACAAATTCAGTGGAGAAAAAGACTCAGTAACATTCGATTCCGGCTTTGTAGTGGAATACTCCCCCGACGGGAGAATTGTTTGGTCATGGCGCGCGCACGATTTCTTCACTCCCGAGCTTTTAAGTCAGCGTAAAAAAGAAGATGGAACTGTAAATGCTGCAACACACATGAATTCGTTTCAAATTGACGGCGACACGCTTTATGTTGGTTTCAGAGATGCTTCATGGATATTGAAAATCAACAGGAAAACAAAAAAAGTAGAAGAACTTTATGGTGGTCACGATTCAGGACTCCCCAACCATTTCGCGACTGAAACATTTCGTTTTCAGCACGATACCGAATTAATTCCGGGTAAGCGCGCAATCGGGATTATCAACAATGACTCAATTGCAGATACGGGGGTTGTAAGCAGTTTCCTGCTGTTTTCTTTAGGTGATGCTGAACACAAGAAAGGAGATTTACTTCTTCGTTTTCCATTCAATTATGACAACAGGACTAACGGTAAAAGTTTAAAACTTGGCAATGTAACCCCGATGAAAAACGGAAATTACCTCATCAATATGGGTGCAATGAATCGCGTAGTAGAAATTCAGCCGAATAAAACTATTGTTTGGGATTTTTTCACTGAGAAATATGACTCAACAAAAAACATCTGGAAACATTTCCAGCAGTACCGGGTTTCAACAACTACTTCGCTCTATCCGAACGAATTTTCTGTCAAACTGAGTCCAAAACAAAACATTTCCCTGACTCAAAAAGGAGAAATGACTATCTACAATGTTGGATCACTCAATTTTGCCTATTCCGTTTCAGTAATAACCAATTCGGGAAAGAGTATCAAATTATCGGAAACACCGGTTATTCCATCAGAAAAACATGCCAGCGTTTCGTTCGAAATCCCACCTAACACGGATGCAAAATCAATTGAAATTCAAGCTATTGGCTCCAACAAAAAGATGCATATTCCGGTTCTTCGAAAATAAAATTGTATCTACCCGACTTTATCAAAGGAAGCTTTCAAACTAAGGTCCAGGCTTTTGTAACTGTGTGTTAATGCACCGACAGAAATGTAGTCAACACCAGTTTCAGCGTAGCTTCTGAGTGTTTCAATAGTAATACCACCGGATGCTTCTGTTTCAAAGCGCCCGTCAATTAGAGCAATTGCTTTTTTGAGGTTTTCAACAGAAAAATTATCCAGCATAATCCGGTCAATTCCCCCTTGTTCCAGCGCTTCTGTCAACTCATCAAAATTCCGGATCTCTATTTCAATTTTCAGATCAAGATTATTCACTTTCAGATATTGCGCGGTGCTTTGAATGGCTTCCTTCACTCCTCCTGCAAAATCAATGTGATTGTCTTTCAGCATGATCATGTCATAAAGTGCAAAACGATGATTGTGCCCGCCGCCGATTCTGACAGCCCATTTTTCAAGAAAACGAATTCCGGGCGTTGTTTTTCGGGTATCTAGCAGTTTAGCGGAAGTTCCGGCAATACAGTCGGTATATGCTTTGGTCAGTGTAGCAATTCCCGACATACGCTGCATACAATTGAGAATTAATCGCTCAGCCGAAAGTATTGAACGTGCAGAACCTTCCAGCTCAAACGCAATTTGTCCTTTTTCGACAATTGAACCATCTTCAATTTTAGGATGAAAAACAAGTGGCGGGTCAATTAACTGGC
>CBFGMW010000286.1:0-4456 GCA_965649925.1 uncultured Fluviicola sp. | reverse complement strand
ACTCGCGACCCCAACCTTGGCAAGGTTGTGCTCTACCAACTGAGCTACTCTCGCAATTTAATTTTTCAATTGAGGTTGTGCTCACTCCGCCGCGGCGGAAGCACTCTCGCAATTTTTCCCGATAACTATCGGAACCGCAACTCGATTGCTACGGGAGGACAAAAATAGACATCTGTTTTCAATTTGCAAGCGTTTTGAATATTTTTTTCGCTTAAACAGGCGTTTTTATTGAAACAAATTGGTTTTCAGAGATACTTTGCTGCACCAGCGAGACTTATAAATAAACCGCAAAGAAGCAAAGTCCGCAGAGAATATAAAAAACTCCGCGCTCTTGAAACTTAAAGCGATTGAAAATCTGCTTTAAGTCTTTCTTTGCGGTTAATTTTATGAATTCTTTGCATGTCACGCAGCACTTTCTTCATTCGGGCGTTGGCCATGCCCTCCGGTTTCAATGACTTTTCGTGCCGATCGATATGCTGCAACGAAATGGGAGTCGGTAGTGTTGAGGAGGCTGATAAAGAGGTCGAGGCGATCGATCAGCAGCCGGTTGATCTGTTTTTCCAGCTTGTTGATGTCCTTCGTTTCGAGCGAACGTTCAATAATGGCCTGCCGAACGCTGTTCTTGCGGTTTTCCAGTTCTGCTACTTTCAACTGGAACTGCTGCACTTGTTCCGCGCTGATTCCAACAGTTCCCAGCTGAGCGCCGTGTGTTTCCAGGTCTTCCAGCAGAGCAACACTAATTACCTGAAGGCGGTCGGCAGAGAGATTGGTTAGCGTAGCTTTTGTGTCGCGGTTTCGTTCGCGTAATACCAGGTTGTTTGTCTCTCTCCCGTACAGTAATAATCCTTTTTTCAGAGTTCCCATATCTGCAATCAAATCTTTCAGATAGGTTTCCTTTCCAAGCCTGATTCCCTGGGTGATGGTGGTTTGCAGGTTGAGTTTTTGACTTAGGTTACTGAGCAGGTCCTGAAACTCATTAACTGCTGTTACGATTCCCGGAACGCTGTTCCAAACCGTCTGATGGTCGTTTACCACTGCGAGTACATTCTGGTACATCGCGATGTGGTTAAGTGTGGATTTTTTCATAATACTTTTATTTCTGAGACTAACGCAAGACAGCATCCGAAAATTGTGTCAACGTGCTGTTGTCCAATTGTTAACGAGCGTTAAATTCGGTGTTTTGTTGAATGAACCCTGCTAGTAAATTTTCAAAATCACGTTTTGGATGAACCAAAAAAAAGACATTTTCTTGTCATTTGGTACAGATTTATTAGTTCAGCGGCCTCGTCTGCGAGCTCATTGGTCACGTCCGGGAGTTCATTGGGCTCATCGGGAAGTACATTGGTCACGCCGCGGAGTACATTGCCCTAGTCTGGGAGTTCATTGGGCTCGTCTGAGAGTTCAGTGGGTTCGCATGCGAGCACATTGCCATTGTCTGGGAGTTCATTGCCCTTGTCTGCAAGTTCATTGAGGTTGTACTCGAGTACATTGCCCTCGCTTACGAGTTCATTAATCAGTCTGAGAATAATTCCGAAGATGTAATTGAGAAATAGATGATAAGATTAATCTTCTAATCACAAAACATTCACCATTCTATTGAATTCATCCCTGAACGAATCCGATATTCTAATAAAAGGCCCAACTGTGAGTTTTACCTCGTTTCCTCGTGTCATTTTAATATGTTTTCGATTGATGAAGTAAAACCTGCTTATCTGAATCAGGTCTGGGTGGCTAAGTTTTTTGACCACATTCCCCATGGCTGAAGAAAGTGTTATCCTGCTTTCATCACCAAAATAAACATCGCAGTAGCTTCGTGCTGCCTCAAGATAGATAATCTGATCTGGCTCTACACGCTTCCGTATACCGTCTTTATCCGTAAAGAAATGGATGACTTCCTGTTTAGGAGTTGCGGTTAATAGTTCAATATCCAGAAGTGCATTTCGGAGATTAACAAGGTCAATAGGTTTTGCCAGGTTTTTAAGAGGCCCGGTATCCTTAGCTTTGAAATAAGTATTCAAATCCTGGATACTCGAAAGGTAAATAAAAGAGATTTCCTGTTTTTTGAGTTCTTCCGATAAGTCTATACCTGTTAGATTACCTTTCAATTCTATATCAAGCAAAACTAAATCCGGTTTATCCTGATCAATTGATTTTAAAGCGACCTCAAAACTTTCTGCAATTCCGGTGATCCGGTATTGAAGTGTTTCTAATTTATCTTTTAGATCATCTGCTACAAATGGATCGTCTTCAACAATAAGAATTTTCATGGAGAAAGTTTGATACTTTTGACCGAAGGTAACGAAAAACAGGTAATGAACTATTTTGCACTATTCTCACTGAGTTTTTTAACCTGCATGACAGGGTATACACAAACAACATTTAACCAGCTAACGGATAAAGGTTATCAGGAACTTGTTGATGGAAATTCATCTGCTTCAAAGCAAACACTGCAATGCGCATTAAAAGTACTTCCAAAGAATTTGGACCTGGAAGTGAAAGCTGACTTTTACAACAACCTCGGTGTGGCATATTTTCAAACCGGTGATTATAAAAAAGGGATTGATGCCTACGAAGTTTCCCTTGAATCATATAAACAGCTGAAAAACGATAGTCTCATTGCAGGCGCATTGCTCAACCTGGGAATTGCTTACAAAGACATCAACGCTTTTAAAAGAGCTAATTCCGTCTTAACTAAGGCCGCGCGACTTTCAGAACACTATGGAAATAAACAGGAATTGTCTGCTGCCTGGAGCGCTATTGGGAGTATTCAACGCGAAACAGAGAATTATGAAAAAGCACTTGAATACCATCAAAGAGCTTTATATGTTCGAAAGTCAATTGCGTATGACAAAGGAATTGCTGATTCTTACCACAACATTGGAACTGTTTACCTGGAATGGAAACGTTATGCACTGGCAGAAAAGTATTTGCTTGAGGCATTGAAACAGAAGAAGATCCTAAACAATCAGTCCAATATTGTCAACACATTATCCTCCCTCGGCCGCCTCTATGTCGTAAAACACCAGTCTGAGAAAGCACTTTTCTATCTCAATGCCGCATATGGAATGCGTAAAGAAGCCGGAAACTCTTCCAAAGCTGCTTCCAGTCTCTACTTCCTCGGCACATATTACGCATCAATCGGTGATCAGCTGAAAGCCCTGGAATTATTTCAGCAGGCGCAGGAGATGGCCCGGTCTGCCCACGATCATTCATTACTTGCAGATGCATTGATGAGTGAAATTAACCTGTTGAAGAAATCAAAAGAAAATGATCCGCTGCTCGGAAAATACCAGGAGCTGGTTGAAACACGCCGCCTTGGAGCAATTGATGAAAACCGCAAAGAAATGGCGCGCCTGGAAATCGAATATGATGTTGAGCGCAAAGAACGGGAGATTGAGATGAGGCGTAATCAGGCGAAGATGGACAAAATACGGATCGAGAATAACCAATTGCGCAATCAACAACTTATTGCCTGGATCATCGGACTTTCTTTAGTTGTGATTGCCATTTTCATGATGTTTTATCAAATCCGTCGCCGAAAACGATATATTGAAGTACAAAACCAGGAATTGCAGGAGCAGCGTGATGAGATTACGCATCTCCACCAGGAATTAAGTCACCGTACCAAGAATTACTTCGGGCTGCTGAGTGGTATTCTGAAATCAGATAAATCACAGGTAAAGCACCCGGAAGCCACAAGAGTGTTAGAAGAAAATATTCGAAGACTGGAGGCAATGTCATTGGTACAGAAATATCTCCTTGATGAATCTACACAGCAAAATAAAAAGGTTAGACTGGATACATATCTGAATAACGTAATCGATTTAGTGATCTTAAATCTTTTTCCCACAGGGAACAATTTAAAGGTTATCAGTGAGGTTGACTCTATTTATCTGGACTATGACATTGCCATGCGGCTGGCAATTGTGCTGAACGAATTGATCTGTAATTCGATTGAGCATGGACTGACACAGTCAGTAACTCCGGAGTTGTCAATAACCGTAAAACAGTACGAAAGAGAATTGGAGTTAGTGGTAAAAGATAATGGTCCCGGAATCACCGACCAGCAATTAGAGTCCGAATCTATCAAAGGTCAGGGTTTGATCCTGAAATTGCTTCATAAGATGAACGGCACAATTCAGTACCGCAATGACCAGGGATGTATTGCTACGGTTAACGTCCGGATATAAAAAAACCCGGACAATCAAAATTGCCCGGGCTTCAGAAATGTTCGTTTATTAGTCAGCAGTCACGTTTACAGTCACGTCGTGATTTACGTGAACGGTATCTGTATAAACCGGAATACCAGAGCTCGGATTGACAACCTTCAGGTAATAAATTCCCACAGGAACTTTTTGACTATAGTCTCCCGTGGTATTGGTATAAGTTGTCCCTACACTAACATTGGTGCTGTATGTGAAGGTCTCAACGGAGGCGTTGTTAACGGCAAGTCCGG
>CBFGMW010000285.1:0-4475 GCA_965649925.1 uncultured Fluviicola sp. | reverse complement strand
CTCCAACCAATCAGGTAGTTCATGCATCTAGTTACTGGTTCGAGGAGCACGTTACCATCGAAAGCTTTGATTCGATAGATACACTCGATATTACGAAACACTAACTGTTGATAAGTACTACAAAATAGCGCTTCCCAGTTAATCATTTTATTACATTTGTTCAATGGAATTTTCTGCATCACAAATCGCGGGCCTTTTAAACGGCCAAGTAGTTGGAAATCCTGACGTAACAGTAACGGGATTGGCAAAAATCGAAGAAGGTGTTGCCGGCTCACTGTCGTTTCTTTCAAATCCTAAGTACGAAGAATTTATCTATTCTACCGGTTCCAGCATCTGCATCGTTAATAATGCATTTGAACCTGCAAAACCGCTTCCTGACACATTGACTTTGGTGAAAGTAGAAGATGCTTATGCCTGTTTTGCACGTTTGCTCGATTTGTACGGGCAAATGAACAAGAAAGCGCCCAAGATTGAGCAGCCTTCATTCATTGCTGAAACAGCCGTAGTTGGAGAAGGATTGTATTTGGCTGCTTTTGCATACATTGGTGAGGGAGCTAAAGTTGGAAATAATGTAACTATTTACCCGAATGTTTATATTGGCGACAATGTAATCATCGGTAACGATACAACCCTGTTCGCAGGCGCAAAAATTTATTCCAATTCTATAATTGGAGATCGCTGTATTATTCATGCGGGAGTTGTGGTTGGAAGTGATGGTTTCGGATTTGCCCCGGATGAAAAAGGAGTTTTCTCCAAAGTTCCGCAAATCGGAAATGTAATTATTGAAGATGATGTGGAAATTGGTGCTAATACCACTATTGATTGCGCCACCATGGGTTCTACGATTATTCGCAAAGGCGTTAAAATAGATAATCTCGTACACCTGGCTCATAATGTTGAAATAGGTGAACATTCCGCAATGGCAGCCCAGGTTGGTGTTGCAGGTTCTGCAAAAATCGGGAAACACGTAATGGTTGGCGGACAAGCCGGAATCAGTGGTCACTTAACCATTGCCGACGGAACTAAGATTGTTGCGCAATCAGGAATTCCGAGCAGCGTGAAAAAACCGGATACGCTTATGGGCTCACCCGGAATTTCGATAGATGATTTCAAAAAATCTTATTTTGGCTTCAGAAAATTACCGTTCATTCTTCAGAAATTGAATGAATTAGATCAGAAAATAAAATCTTTGGATAAAAAGCAAGATTAAGCTTATGTCAGACAAACAACGCACCCTTAAGGAAGCAATTGAATTTAATGGAGTTGGACTCCATACAGGAGAAGCGGTTACAATGACCATTCATCCGGCTGCCGATAACCACGGCTACAAATTTCAGCGTATCGATCTTGAGAATCAACCGATCATTAAAGCAGACGCTGATTTGGTAGTTTCAACCGATCGCGGAACAACGCTTGAAGCTAACGGTGCAAAAGTATATACAACAGAACATGTGCTTGCTGCCCTTTACGGAATGCAGGTTGATAATGCGCTGATAACGTTAACAGGTCCCGAAATTCCAATTATGGATGGAAGCTCTCTTCCGTTTGTGAAAGAAATTGTCCGGGTTGGATATGCAGAGCAAAACGCTGAGCGCGATTATTTTGAGTTGAACGAGAACCTTAAGTGGGAAGATACTGAAAAAGGAATTGAGTTTTTAGCCGTTCCGGATGATCATTACCGTGTTACTGTAATGGTTGATTACAATTCTCCTGCACTTGGAACACAGCACGCAAGTATGTTCCAGATAGCGGAATTTGAAAATCAGATTGCGCCTTGCAGAACGTTTTGTTTCCTGAGAGAATTAGAATTCCTGGCGGCTAATAACCTGATCAAAGGCGGCGATTTAGACAATGCAATTGTATTGGTTGAGCGCAACGACGTAAAACAGGAAGAATTGGATCGTTTGGCAAAAATGCTTGGAAAAGACACACTTTCGGTTAATTACGACGGAATTGGTGTTTTGAACAGCATCAAAATGAAATTTGAAAACGAGCCTGCTCGTCATAAATTATTAGATATTGTTGGTGATTTGGCTTTGGTTGGTCGCCCTATCAAAGCACATTTCTTAGCGGCACGTCCCGGACATTCCGGAAATACGCGTTTTGCGAAAGTGTTGAAAGATCAGATTAAAAAGCAGGAGAAAGCAGGTAGAGAGTTCGATTTGACAAAAGACCCGCTTTACAATATCAACGACATTGAAAAAATGCTTCCGCACCGCTACCCGTTTCTGTTGGTCGACAAAGTAATGGAAATTGGCGATGAGCACATTGTAGGCGTAAAAAACGTAACAATGAATGAGCCGATGTTCGAGGGGCATTTTCCCGGGAACCCGGTATTTCCGGGAGTTCTTCAAATTGAAGCAACAGCCCAGGTTGGGGGAATTTTCGCGCTGAGCAAAGTAGAAGACCCGCATTTGTACTCTACATACTTCATGAAGATTGACAATGTGAAGTTCAAACAGAAAGTTTTGCCCGGCGATACATTGGTGTTTGAATTGAGATTGATTTCTCCTATCCGTAGAGGATTGGTACACATGGCAGGACAGGCATTTGTGAATGGAAAAGTGGTTATGGAAGCTGAAATGCTTGCGCAAGTTATCAAAGACAAGACGGAATGATAAGTAAATTGGCACAAATTGCTCCCGGCGCACAATTGGGAGAAAATGTAACGGTTGAATCGTTTACGACCATTTATGACGATGTTGTGATTGGTGCCGGTACTAAAATTCATCCGAATGTTACTATTTATCCGGGAACGAGAATCGGTGAAAATTGTGAGATCTTTCCCGGTGCGGTTATCGGTGTAATTCCTCAGGATCTGAAATTCGGTGGAGAATACACAACGGTTGAAATCGGTAACAGAACAGTTATCCGTGAATGCGTAACCATTCACCGTGGTACTTCAGACCGGTTGAAAACGAAGATCGGAGACAATTGCTTGTTGATGACTTATGTTCATATTGCACATGATTGCTTTATTGGTAACAACGTTATTCTTGCAAGTTATGTCGGGCTTTCGGGCCACGTAACAATTGAAGATTTCGCTATTCTCGAAGGAATGGTGGCTTCGCAGCAGTTTATGACTGTTGGAGCACACGCGTTTATTGCAGGTGCATCGCTGATCCGTAAAAATGTTCCTCCATTTGTGAAGTGTGCCCGTGAGCCGCTTACTTATGCAGGTGTTAACTCCGTTGGCTTACGTCGCAGAGGTTTTACAGATGAGCAGGTGCGCGAAATAGAAGACATCTATCGCATTATCTACGTTCAGAACAACAATATGTCTAAAGGTATTGAAGCGGTGAAGGAAACAATGCCTGAAACACCGCTGCGTACTCAAATTTTAGGATTTATCGATGCATCTGATAAAGGTGTTATTCGAGGAATGATATAACAGAACTTCCCAAAATACTTAGTAGTGGTTCATCGTAATGAAATTATTGAAGTTGTCATCGAAGATTTAGCTTTTGGTGGACAAGGTCTTGCTCGCTTAAAAACGGAGGATGGCGATTTTATCGTTTTCGTTGAAAATACGTTTCCCGGACAAAAAGTTCGCGCGCGTGTAGACAAGAAAAGAAAGCGTCATGCCGAATGTAAACTGGTTGAAGTATTGGAACGTTCGCCTGTTGAAGTTGAGCTTCCTTACCAGGAAATTTCAGGTGCACCCTACATCTTTGTCCCTATTGAGGAACAGCAGAAATACAAGAAAAAAAATACCCTGGATGTTTATCGCAAATTGGGTAATATCCGGAATTCAGAAGAGATTTTCGATGAGATTATTTCAGCTCCGGATCCGTATTTCTACCGTAATAAAATGGAATACAGATTTTCTTCCATTGAACACGATTTAGAAACAAACGAGGAGAAGGATGATGCATTCGCGCTTGGTTTCAAGCGAAGAGGAACCTGGTGGAAAGTGGAAAGTCTAAACAAGCCGAGTGGTTTGTTTGATGAACAATGGGAAACCATTTTGCCGGAACTCCGAAAACTGCTTCACAGCTTTAACCTGCCCGCATGGCATCCGCCGAAGAAAACCGGTTTTTTCCGTCATATTGTAGTCCGCAAATCGTTTCACCAGGATCAGTTACTCCTGCATTTTGTTACGAGTTCTGATGGAATAGAGCACTTCGATACTGAAAAAGTGGTTTCGTTCCTGAAGGAAAAGTTAGGGAATCGATTGGCGGGAATATGGCATACGGTAAACGACAATGTTGCTGACAGAGCCAAGATTGAAAACGGAACAAGTACCTTGCTTTTCGGAGCTGAAGTGGTAGTAGAGAATCTGCTTGGGCTGAACTTCGAGATCAGCATGGAAAGCTTCTTTCAGACGAATCCTAAAAGCGCTGAATTGCTTTATACCAAGGCAATTGATTATGTAGTTGAGAATACTTCTGAAAATGGAGTAATCATGGATCTGTTCTGTGGAACCGGAACTATCGGCCAATTGGTTGCGCAGCGAATCAATGTGTCGGAAATTG
>CBFGMW010000284.1:0-4495 GCA_965649925.1 uncultured Fluviicola sp. | reverse complement strand
CTGGGAAAGGAAAAGACTCAGGACCGAAGATGGATTTGAATCTCCACTCCGTCACAGGCGAAAGGGGGAATAAGGGGTGCCCGGAACTTACCCCAGCTTAACTGCATAACCCCAACTGGTGCGAACATCACACTCTATTTCGTCTTAATATACATTCTCCAGCTTTTAGCCTGGTGATCATTCATAACACGCGGAAATTTCTGCTGGGAGCCGAACTTACCTTTTTCCTTCATGAACTTGTAAAACAGCTTTACCGGAACACCGTGGGCACGTGGCTGTTTCAATGTGTCATATTTTCTGCATGAGTTGTAATCATCATTCAGTTCACACAAAAATTTATCTACTGTTTCAACAACACGTTCCTTATCCGATTCATTTTCAAGTCCAAAATACCAATAATGGCGCAGTTCTTTCTTATCGGCATATAAACAAAACTCCGGAATCGTTATTCCCAGCTCTTTGGTAGTTCTTTGAATAGCCTGGTTCATATTGTCAAGGGAAAGATGTTCACCAGTTAAACTCACATATTGTTTGATTCGGCCACTAATAATTATTTCAGTTTGTTCCAAATCTGTGAATCTCACTAAATCACCGATTAAATACCGCCATAAACCGGCATTTGTTGAGATAACAAGCGCATAGTCAACTCCAGTTTCCACCTCCTTTAGAGTAAGGGCTTTTGCTTCCGGTTTTATGTTTCCGGACGAATCAAAATTAGTTGAATTGAAAGGCACGAATTCAAAGAAAATTCCGGATTTTGCAAGCAGCTGCATTCCTGCCTTATCCGGTTTGGTTTGAAACGCTATGTAACCTTCAGAAGCCAGATAAGTATTGAGCAATGCTACTTTCTTTCCGCAAACTTTCTCAAAACGATCCAGGTATGGCTCAATATAAACCCCTCCGAAAACATATAACTCCAGGTTCGGCCAGATATCGTGAATGGTAGTTACCTTATATTTTTTGACGATTTTTTCCATGAGCATTATACACCAGGTCGGACTACCTGCAATAGTGCTAATATCCCATTCAGGAGCTTTTTCGACCATGCGTTCCAGTTTCTTGCTCCAATCTTTAATGGCCGCGGTTGTTGCATCAGGTTTTGTAAGTGGCTGCAGGACCATGGAGGTATGTTTCTTCAATATTCCTGAGAGATCTCCTTCTATCCTGTTTCCGTATTTTTCCAATTTACTGGAGCCTCCAACAACCAAAAACGATTTCTGATAAAATGCATCAGATAAATCGAAAAGGGACGTCGCTGCAAATTGCTTGATCGTATTCATTTGAAATGAACGGATCATTTGTCTGGTTACAGGAATGCGTTTACTTGGCGAGCCAGTAGTTCCGGAAGATAGAGCGAAATATTTTACCTTTCCGGGCCACAAAATATTTGATTCGCCATCAATGGAATGATGTAGCCAGCGTTTATAAATAGAATCGTAATCCGTTATTGGAACTACTCGCTGATACTCTTTGATAAATTCTTCATTGTGCAAGATGCTGTCAAAATCATAATGAACTCCAAATTCTGTATGCTGTGCAAATTTTAAGAGCTTTGAAAGCGTTTTTACCTGATCATTGAAAGTCGGAACTTTATTCGATCTTCTTTTTGAACCCAGCTCTGTAGTTTTCTTTACTATTCTTCCAAGTACTGCCATAACTGTTGTTTACGAAACAAAGGTGATAAAAAAACCGGCACTTATTGGTTTATTAACGTTGATTTTTTAATATTGAAACAACAAAAAGTGTATTGGTCACAATATCAATACGTAACTTTGCACGAAACTATTAAAAACCCGCAAAACTCCTTTTATGGAAAAAAAGACCATCATTGTTCCTCACGACTTCACGTCGGTGGCGGAGAATGCACTGAAACATGCAATTTGCGTTGCTAAAACTACCAATGCAGAAATACATTTATTGCATATTGTTGGTAAAGAAAAAGGCATCAAAGAAGCACAAGACAAACTAGCAGAAATCTGTTCCGCTCACGGCAATGAAGCAACGCTGGTTCCTTTAGTTCGTGTAGGGAATATTTTCGACGACATCGGTGACCTTGCATCTGAATTACGTGCTGAGCTTATTATTATGGGTACGCACGGTCAACACGGCTGGCAGCATATTACCGGAAGTCATGCGTTGAAAGTTATTACGCATTCTACAGTCCCTTTTATTGTTGTTCAGGAACGTGAAATCAAAGGAAATGGGTATGACGATATCGTTGTTCCTTTAGATTTGAACAAAGAGACAAAACAAAAACTGGCTTATGTTGCCAATATTGCAACTTACTTCAAATCACGGGTACATATCATTACTCCTGATGAAACAGATGAATTTCTGCGTCACCAGGTAAAAGCAAATATTCAGTTTGCTATCAAATTTTTCCACGAACGCGGTATTGAGGTAACGACGAAAGTTGCCCCAAACAGCGGTTTCGATAAGGAAATTGTAAAACACGCAGTGGCTATTGAGGCTGATTTAATTGCAATCATGAATTTGAACCGAAATAACATGTTAGGCGTTATAACGGCAAATCACGAGCAATACATTCTAACAAACGATGCTCAGATTCCGGCATTGATCGTAAATCCGGTTGAAGGAAAATATGGCAGTGTTTTGTTTAGCTAAGAATAAATAACTTAAATATTAAAATCCCTGGCACTTCGGCTCCGCTCAGTGACCAGGGATTTTTGTTTTAGAAATCCATAGATTAGAACCCAAAAGCATCGCCCATCAATTGCGGGTTCAGATTTAAGCTTAGACAAACACGGTGGCGCATAATTCCGTCAATAGTACCCGGTGATAATTTAAAATTGTAGCCATAAGTAAGATTCGCGAATCCGAGAAAACTGATTCCTGCTTCCGGCAAAAACCACCATTGCCTATTTGTGTCAGTTATGTAGCAGAGAGTTGTAACTCTCAAACAGATTACCATTTCTGAAAGCTCCACCCTATTTTCGGTGCCGAGACATTTTCAGGCCCTTTTCGAAAATTTGTTTTGGACCCCAATCTGACCCATGCCAAATGCATTGCCGCTCATGGAATTTTTTAACACCTGTCATACAACTAACTTTCACTATTTTAGCATTTTATTCTTATCTTGACATTCAAAATTCGAGTTTTACGTATGCATTTCGGTTCGCGGATCACAGCTCATGTTTTGGTCGTTTTTCTATTATTCACTTCATTTGATTCTTCTGCGCAAACTTCTGCAAGCAGAAGACAATATGCCCGGGCGCTGAAATTTCGAAAGATCAATACAGATTCGGCACTGATCTACATTGATTCGGCATATCTTGAAGCATATTCATCGAAAAACAACAAATGGAAAGCAGAAATTATACTGGCAAAAGCAAAAATCTATTTGCAAAGAGGCGAGTTAGACCTGGCGATTCAAAATGGGCTCGAAGCACACAAATACTATTTCAAGTTAGATAATGAAGAAGGTGTGACGAGAGCTAATTTATTGCTGAGTCAGGCATACAGCATCACCAAAGAAAGGGTTAAATCAGAGAAATGTCTGAAACAGGTAGAAAAGTACGCCGCGTCCCGAAACGATAAAATACTTCAGATCGAAGTAATCAACGGGAAAGGAAACAACTGTTTTCAGGCAGGTGAGAATTCTGAAGCAATGAATTATTATCGTGAAGCAGAAGCCAGAATAAAATCTGAAAACAATCCGTATTTAGCAGCAAAGATCCAAAACAATATTGCCAATATTCTAGTCAACACGGGTAAACCAGAAGAAGCACTTCCACTATACAGGCAATCCCTCGCCCAATATAAAAAACTCAATTATCCGTTAGATGAACTTCTGGTGCTATACAATATCGGCAGACAATACCGGTCGGCAAACCAACTCGATTCAGCCCTGTACTATGGTAAGTTGTGTTTAGATCTTGGCTTAAAAGTCCACAGCCTGGAAGACATTGCTTACGCGTATTCCGGACTGGAAGTAACATATACTTTAAAGGGAGATTACAAAACAGCTCTTAAATACAACGAGTTATTTCATACATACAAGGATAGTTTGGCTGCCAATGCAAACAATGCGTTGGTTACACGCCTGGAGACCGACTACGAATTGAGATTGAATGGCAGGATCATTGAGCATCAAAAACAGAAATTAAAACGAAATAAGCGAAAAACTACTGTTGTTGTACTCGCCCTTTCGTTTGCCAGCCTGTTAATTCTGCTTGGGACCTTTTTCTTTATTAAATCCCGAAAACTCAACAAAGCATTACAAAAATCCAATTCGGAAATACTGGAGCAAAACAAAACAATTGACAAGGCACTTCAGGAAAAGGACATTTTGCTCAAAGAGGTTCATCATCGGGTGAAGAACAGCTTACAAATTATCTCCAGTTTATTGAATTTACAAGAATCACAACTAACGGAAGAAACGGCTATTGAAGCATTAAGAAACAGTAAAACCACAATTCAAACCATTGGGTTAATGCATCAAAGATTATATAAGCGTTATGCCGACTTAGGAAAG
>CBFGMW010000283.1:0-4515 GCA_965649925.1 uncultured Fluviicola sp. | reverse complement strand
CGCTTCCTGTTTTTCCGATCAGGAACACCAGTTCGTTTTGCGAAACCTCGAGGTTAATTTCATCCAAAACTCGTTTGTTCGATTGCTCAATGACCCCATTCTGAATTTGAATAACCTTTTCCACAGCTGCTAATTTTAATGGTAAATTTCCTTAGAAAAACAGTGCTTTATCGAACACGTAACGAATTTCTCTTAACACGTTTAAGTTTAAAACTTTTGATTCTTTCAACCAGAGTCCTGCTATTACACGGTAATTTTACTTACTTAAAAAGGTTGTAATGCGTTTTATCGTTTCATTCATATTCATTTTGGGCTTATCCTTTTCGTGGACTCAGTCTACAGATAGGTATTCAGCACCATATGCTCGTTTTTACACTGCAGAAGACTTGTATGCGAAGGAACAGTTCAGTGCTGCCCGTTCCGAATTCAGACTATTTTTAAATGAGTACAAGGGTTCCAGGAACGATCCGTATACTCAAAAAGCATTGTATTACGAAGGACTTTCGGCCTTGCAATTGTTTAACAACGATGCGATAACACTTTTGGAAGATTTCTCTAAAGAATATCCCGAGAGTATCTACAAAAACACAATAACATTTCAAATAGGGCGGTACTACTACCAAAAGAAAGACTACCCGAAAGCAATTGAATATCTCGATCAACTGAAACGCCAGGATGTAGATTCAGCTGATTATGATGAATTTCAGTTTAAACTCGGTTATGCA
Organism: uncultured Fluviicola sp.; assembly: GCA_965649925.1. Classification (GTDB taxonomy): domain Bacteria; phylum Bacteroidota; class Bacteroidia; order Flavobacteriales_D; family Crocinitomicaceae; genus Fluviicola. Next base: position 3,790 of record CBFGMW010000283.1, on the reverse strand, counting down.
AACTTCCATGAGAATAAATTGCGCGAAGCAAAGAATGCGTTTTATGAAGTGAAGGAATCGCCTTCGCAGTATGGTCCGCCCTCGTTATATTATTATTCGCATATCTGTTACACGGATAGTTCATACCAGACGGCTTTGGAAGGATTCCAGCGCTTGCTGAACGACGAGCGTTTCAGGAATGTGGTTCCATACTACATAACTCAAATCTATCATTTACAGGGCAAATACGAAGAAATAGTTGAGTTTTCCCGTTTCCAGATGGACAGTTTGAAACCGAATGAGAAACTGGAAATGTATCACATTGTCGGTGACGCTTTTTATCGTTTGGGAAAATATGACGAGGCAGTTTTCTATTTGTCGTACTACAATGACAAATCGAACACTACCCGCGATGATGACTACCAATTGGCTTATGCTTATTCGAAAAGCGGCGATTGTGCAAAAGCGATTACCTATTTTGATAAAGTTTCACGGGTAAAAGATATTCTCGGGCAGATTGCTTTGTATCATGCAGGGGAGTGCTACATGTCGTTAAACGAACTGAGTTTTGCTAAAAATGCTTTTGAAGCGGCTTCCAACCTGAGTTTAGATGCCGTTATTGAAGAGGATGCGCTTTTCCAGTTTGCAATTTTAAGCTATAAATTAGATTTGAATCCGTATGATGAAACGGTTCTTGCTTTTGAAAAATACCTGAACAAGTATCCGAATTCTACCCGAAATACGGTAATCTATCAGTATTTAGTGAACGTTTATACCACAACGAAAAACTACAAGGGCGGATTGGAATCCCTGGATCGTATTCCATCGAAAGATTCTAAGTTAAAAACTGCGTACCAGGTTCTGTCATTCAATCGTGGGGTAGAATTGTTTCTAAACAAAGATTATGCCGGCGCAATTACCTCTTTTGAGCAGGTAAGCAAGTACCCGATGAGTGACAAAGTGAATGCCGAAGCCATGTTCTGGACTGCCGATGCTTATTTCCAGCAGAAAAACTACGATAAAGCGATCCAAAAATACGATGTATTTTTAGGGATGCCGGCAACTTATGCAACTGGTCTGCGTGATGATGCTGTTTATAATAAAGCATACGTTTATTTGGCAAAAGGAACAGAAGCAGATTATGCAAAAGCAAAAGAGAATTTCCAGGCCTATGTAGGCTCAACTTCAGCCAAGAACAAAGAAAAAAAGGCAGATGCTCACATGCGATTGGCTGATGAATATTTCAGAACCGGAACCAATGATGTGTCGGGAAGTTTAGACCGATTGGCGATTGCGAACTATAAAGCAGCTATTGAGCTGAAATCCGGGTCTGCAGATCGCGCTTATTACTATATGGCCAAATGTTACGGATACATTCAGAATAGGGACGAAAAGATCAAATGTTTGCTTGAGATAGTTAACAACTATACCAATTCCAAGTATATGCAGGCTTCTGTTATGGAAGTTGCACAAACTTATTTTGGCAGTGCGAATTTTGATAAAGCTGAGCGTTATTTCAAACAAGTGAATACTGATTACCCAAACTCGGCAGCAGTAAAAGACTGTATTCATTATTTGGGTGAAATTGCTTTCAAACGCGGACAATATGAAGAAGCAGAGAAGCAATACCGCAAAATCCTTGACGAGTTTGTAAACAGCGATGAGATCTGTAAACGTGAGGTGGAATCGTTAGCCGAAGTATTCCGTGCACAGAAAAATATTGCCAGAATTGAAACACTTTCTTCACTGTATGCTTGTGCTGATTCACTTTCGAACCAGGTGGAAGATGAATATTATGCCAAAGCGTATGATTATTACGAAGCAAAAGATTTTGGTAATGCTTTGAAAGAATTCGATTTCTATTTAGGGAAATATCCGCAGGGAAAATACAAAATTGATGCATTGAATTACAAAGCTGAGATTCTTTACAATAGCAATAAAGAAGCCGAAGCAGTGGCCTTATATCAGCAATTATTGGAAGGAGATGATAACGACTTCACACAAATTGCCAGTTTACGCGCTGCAAAGTATTTGTATAACAATGAACAGTATACGGATGCTTTGCCGTGCTATGAACGTTTGGAAAAAGTGGCTACCAAACCTGAGAATTTGAATTCCGCACGTATAGGCCAAATGCGTTGTCATTTCATCTTTGAAAATTACGTGAACTCTGCCCAGTATGCTGATAAAGTTTTGGCAACCCAGCAAACAACTGATCTGAAGCTGGAAGCCGAGTATATCAAAGGACTTTCACTGGCGAAATCGGGAAGTTACACGCAGGCAATCCCTTCATTGGAATATGTGATTAAAAGCACTACAAACGTTAAGAGTGCCGAAGCCAAATACACCATTGCCTGGGTTTATTTCCAGCAGAAAGATTACGAGAAAACAGATCAAACCATTCGCGAGCTGCAGAAAATGAAACCGAAATACGATTATTGGATTGCAAAAGGATTGATATTACAGACACAGGTTTTAATGGCTCAGGACAACTTGTTCCAGGCTGAAAAAACAATTAAATCGGTTATTGATAATTATCCTGACGAAACAGATGGAATTATCGAGGAAGCAAGTGAATTATATGATCAGATCATGTCAATGAAAAGCAAACCGAAAAGTATTCAGGCACCGGATGGTGGAACTATTATTGACATTGAAAATAATACCGACCAAAAATGAAGATAATAAAAGACAACTTCTCCCTCCGCCTAGGTGGATTCGGGATAGCATTTATCGGATTGGTTTTTTCTGTAGGAAATACCTGGTCTCAGGTTAAGCCAAAGGAAGGTGAAGAAATAATTTATCTGGATGGTATTGCGAACAGAACCGTTGAGCCGGCTTCCAGAATTGGTGAAACCCCACGGGTTGTAGATACGGTTTTCCCGGTTCCAAACGCCAACTATCCTCTGCTGTCAATGGATTACAATCCGTATTTCACTTTGAATCCGATTGTGCCCGCAACAGTGAATCTCAATCAGAAATTACCACAATTGTATCGTTTTTATGCTAAACTTGGTATGGGTTCTTTGTTCATGCCCATGGCGGAGATTTACTTCAACAATACGCGTACACGTAAAATGAATTACGGTGTGAATCTGCAGCATTTAAGCTCTTTCGGGAAAATGCGTGACGTGGCTCCGTCAAATTTCGACAGAACAAATTCAAGGGCTTATATCGGAATGAATGAAAAACGTTATTCCTGGAATACGGAAGCAAATTATGGAAGTAAAGGATTCCATTATTACGGTTTTCCGAATGAAAATGCGAACGCCGACAGTATTGCAAATCGTTTTACCACTGTTGGGTTAAAGGGCGATTTTACGTATCACCGACACGATAGTTTAGGCGTTAACTGGAAAGCAGGATTTCAATACCGCAATTTCCACGATAAGAAATCTGATATTGATTCTCTTGCGGATTGGCATATCAAGGAGAACTTTGTTCAGTTAAATGGTGGTGCCTGGATGCGCTGGGGAGATGAAATTTTCAATGCAGATGTGATTCTGAAAATCAATAATTTCAATTATGGAAAATTGAACCAGGCTATTACACCGTTGGATTCAGGAATGTCAGTTAGCAATACCGTATTCTCGCTTCGACCGAATGTAACAACCTATTCTAAAAACTCCAAACTGAAAGCAAAACTCGGTATCGATATTACTTTCGCCGGTTTAAACGGTGCTCATGCTTATTTGTATCCGGATGCCGAGATCAAATATTCCCTGTTTGATGATATTTTGATCCCTTACGCGCAATTGAAAGGTGGTTTGAAGCAGCAAACGTTCTACGCATTAGCTCAGGAAAACGAGTT
>CBFGMW010000282.1:0-4516 GCA_965649925.1 uncultured Fluviicola sp. | reverse complement strand
TTTACAGAAAGACTAAGGATTACTGCGGAAAATACTATTAAATTTTTCACGTTGGTTAGATTTAAGTTCCTCCAAATTCACTGGTACATCGCGTTTCCAGCGTTTGTGACTCCACAACCAGGCTTGCGGCGATTCAATAATTCCTTTTTCGAGTAAGCGAACATGCTGCTCTGTGATTTCTCCCCAGAGAAGTGATCTCGGATTCTCAGTAATCAATGTCAGTTCAACGGAATAATGTCCGCGTTTGATCTTCTTTGGTAAATAAAACACAACCGCCTGATCGTAGGTGTTTGCCAGTTGTTCTGCACCGAAAGCAACCGCTGTATCTCTCCCCAGGAATTTTGTCCAATAAGATTTGAGTGAATCGCCGGGACTTTGATCTGAAAGAACGAGTGTTGCGGTAACTTCATTATTCTTTTTGTAAGATTCAAAAGATGCTTTCACAATTTTAGAATGAATTACGCGCATTCCGAATCGCTGCCGCAATGAATTGATTTTCTTATCCCAGAAACCACTTGAGAGCGGCATTCCGATTCCAACTGCCTGGTGTTTGAAGAATAAGTTCTGGCCGGTGATCATCCATTCCCAATTGTTGTAGTGAGCTGAAACAAGAAGAACACTTTTTCCTTTAGCGTATAATTCGTCCATCAATTCCGGATTCTGAATAACGAAGCGTTTCCTGAGTTCTTTCTCTGAAATGCCGAGGTTTTTGATTCCTTCGATGAGCATATCTGTAAAAGTGCGGTAAAACCTGCGGCGTAACTTTGCAATATTACGTTGGTCCAGGTTCGGGAAACTTTTCGTTAAATTATCTGTAATCACTTTCTTTCGATAGGGCAGAACCGTGATTAAAAGCAGGTAAAAGAAATCTGCAAACCGATAAGTGATCCAAAGTGGAAGTTTAGAAAGCGGGTAAACGAACAAATAATAGACTACTGCGTTCATTCCGATTTCTTGTTAGGCCAGTTTGTCTGTATCTGCTGAGCAATTTCCTGTTCCCGTTTCGAGCTTCCGGCGTGAAAGAATGTTCGGTTTAATAACTCATCAGGCATATATTGCTGACGAATAAAATTGTTCTCAAATTGATGTGCGTATTTGTATTCTGCACCATAACCCAAATCTTTCATGAGCTTGGTCGGTGAGTTTCTTAAATGTACAGGAACCGGAAGATTGGTGCTTTTGCGGACTTCTGCCAGAGCTTCGTCAATTGCCATATAAGCTGCATTTCCTTTGGGAGAAGTTGCCAGGTAAATTGCGCATTCTGCGAGAATAATTCGTGCCTCCGGCCAGCCAATCACCTGGATAGACTGAAATGCCGTATTCGCCATGATTAATGCTGTTGGATTTGCCAGGCCTATATCTTCGGCAGCAAGTATAACCATTCGTCGCGCAATAAATTTCGGATCTTCGCCACCTTCAATCATCCGCGCCATCCAATAAATTGCGGCATCGGGATCGCTCCCACGCATAGATTTTATAAACGCGGAAACAATGTCGTAATGCTGATCACCATCTTTATCGTAGCGAATTCGTTGCTGAGCAATAGATTCAATTAACTCATTTGTAATAACTGCCGTTTCGTTCTCATTGAAAGTTCCAACGGCAAGCTCGAGTAAATTCAGGCTCTTTCGTGCATCACCGCAAGCGAAAGAAAGTAAGGCTTCGAGTTCTTTGAGTTTGACTTTTCGTTTCGAGAGATAGACATCTTCTTTTAAAGCTTTGTTCAGCAGGTTTGTTAAATCCTCAACCGAATGACTTTCCAGTACATAAACCTGGCAGCGCGATAAAAGTGCCGAAATAACTTCGAACGAAGGGTTTTCAGTAGTTGCGCCAATTAATGTGATCGTTCCTTTTTCAACTGCTCCTAGCAAAGAATCCTGCTGCGATTTAGAGAAACGGTGAATCTCATCAATAAAGAGAATTGGCCGTGCTTGTTGGAACATTCCCTGGCTTTCCACTTTTTGGATAATCTCGCGTACGTCTTTAACTCCTGAGGAAATTGCCGAGAGTGTGTAAAGCGGTCGGTTCAGTTCTTTGGAAAGCAGTTGTGCAAGAGTTGTTTTTCCAACTCCCGGAGGTCCCCAGAAAATGATGGAGGGCAAAACTCCGGCCTCCAATGCTCGTTTCAATGAACCGTTTTCGCCCAGAAGATGAGTTTGTCCGAGATAATCCTTCAAATTGGAAGGACGCATTCTTTCCGATAATGGCGCCAACGTGTTCATAGAACAAAAATACCCATTATTCAATTCAAAAGCGACTTCGAATCCGCTCAGTCACCTTTTTGTTCTAACATTCAATGGTTTTATAATATATTCTTAACGTGACTAATTTTTCGAAACTTAACAATGGACACTGAGCGGAGTCGAAGTGTCAATCATCAATTGTGTTCGTAGAATAGGGGGTATTTCTCCATTTCCGCGTAAATTCCGCCCATTTCCTTCATGCAGATCGACCACAATTCCAAATCGGCAGAGTTGAGAATGGTTCGCGAATGATTTTTCCATACAATCCAGCTCTTTTCCCTGATCTCCCGTTGAAGCTGACCTTTGTCCCAGCCGGTATAACCGACGAAAAAACGAATGTTTGTACTATCAACTTCCCCGGAAACAATCTTTGTTTTCACCTCTTCAAACGATCCTCCGAAAAACAAATCGTCTTTGATCTGCTCTGCGTTATCCATAAAATCGAGGTTATGAATGTAGAAAAGCTTTTGGTCATCAACCGGCCCGCCGTAATTCGCATAGAATTCACTTTCCGGAAAATCGTCAATCAACATTTTCATGGGAACGGGGAGCGGGTGGTTCAAAACCATTCCGTAAGCACCTTCTTCGGCAACTTCGCAAAGATAGATCACGGATCTCCGCAGATTATCATCGCGCATAAAAGGTTCTGAGATCAGAAGATCCCCAACTTCGGGAAAGGGCTGCTTTGGTATGTCTAACGGAATTTTCATTACAATACAAGCGGAGGTTTACGAATAGTAAAATTGGCATTCTGAAGCGCCGCGGCATTCCCTTTCAAGGTAACAGAAAAATTTTGATTTGTTCCAATCGGAGTCCAATTAATTCCAACATTCCAGCAGTGCAAGTTGCGGTACATATTGAAATTCAGGTTCGATAACGTTTTATTTCCTATATCCAAAAGCATAACTGACGTGATTTTCCAGTTTTCTGTAATCGCAAATTCGCCTGAAGCACGAAGAGTATTTGTTGGCAGGTATTTACGTTCCTGGAACGTTTTTACCTCTGTGTTTGGAGTTGAATTGGAGTTTAATGACAGGGAATACAAATGTTCCAGTGTAATTCGCCATGGAATGTCAAAATAAACCATTTGCGAAGGATTGGTCATCCAGGTTTGGTATTGCGGATTCCAGATGTTTTGCATTTCTGAATTTCGCTGCTGAACAATACTTTGGTATTCTTTGGAAGTCAATGTGAAAATGGTGGCGAACGAAGCACTTCTGATTCTGCCTAAACCTTGTCCTTCATTAATTGCATATTTACTGTTCGAAAGTCCTGTAGAATCGTCCCAGGCGTACCAGCTATGAACGGCATTGAAGTTGAAACTGAATCGTTCTATCGGATTAACAACCAAACGTATGCTCAGGTCCGACCAGCGCATAGAATCTTTGAAAATATCGTAATCTGTATTCAGGAACAAGTTGTCGATAATCTTGGTTTTCTTAAAACCGGTCAAAGTATCTTTATCACTTTTCTGTTTGATCTCGAAGGTATTGTTGAGTCCAAATGCAATACGTCCGGAATTATAGGAATTTCCTTGTGCGTAGATACTTCTCTCGTAGCGGTTGTATTGAATCACGTTTTGTGCTGTGTCCAAATAACTGTCGGCTCCCATTTGAATATCAGGCGAATAAGTAAACGAAACAGTGGGTGTCATTACATGGCGTAACAAGGTTTTCTTTTTTCCAACAAAGCGGTAATAAGAAAATAAGTTGGTTGTAACGGAAGCCGAAGAAGAAAAGGTATGCGTAAATCCGCCAACATTTAATGAATCAACAATCAACGAGTCGTTTGCGTTCACGCTTTTTCGAATGCTCTGAAAATTGTAAACCTGGCCATAAGCAACGCTTGGTGTAAATCGGATCGTCCCATTCAGCATGTTAAATGTAGCCTGCACATTTGCGCGGTGGTTGAATCCTGAACGGAATTGCTGATTGATACTGTCGAAATCACCCTGTTTTAAATAACGATCGTGAAAGGTAGAACGATTCTGATATTCTGAAGCGTAGGTTAATCCGACGACTTTATTAATACTCTTAAACGGATAAATCCGGGATGTAGTTTGGAAGTTCAGAATCGGACTTGTCAGATCAATCTGCCGCGTGCTTGAATTCTGGCGCATGCTTAGTTTTCCATCGAGAGAAACCGGGGCATGAGCGAATCTTCGGCCCAGGCGAATATCTGAATTCAATGTATTATTGAAATATTGCTCGTTCTGAACATTCAGTGTTTGCTTGTTTGTGGAATTGGAGTTGAAGTTTACATTCGCGTTAAAA
>CBFGMW010000281.1:0-4532 GCA_965649925.1 uncultured Fluviicola sp. | reverse complement strand
TATTTCCTGTGCTTCGTGCCATATCCCGAACCGCGCTTTTTCAGATGGGAAAGCTCTGGGAACCGGAGTACAGGGAAGAACAACTTTCAGAAATGTTCCGGGACTTCTCAATGTGAAATACCTAAAAAAATTGATGTTCGATGCCGAGTTAACTTCCCTTGAAAGGCAAGTTCTTGTTCCGCTGCTCGATCATGCCGAAATGAATGCCGATCTGCCGGTTCTTTTCAATAAACTCAAAAAAGACAGCTATTATGTGTCAGCAGCGAAACGAATTTTCAATCGTCCGTTTGATAGCTATGTGTTAACAAGAAGTATTGCTGCCTATGAAAGAAGTCTGACAGCTATGAATAGCCGGTATGATCAATTTCTCAAAGGCAACGAAAACGCCCTTACATCAAATGAAAAAAAAGGAATGCAGTTGTTTACAAAACAATTGTACTGCACAAAATGCCATGAATTGCCCAATTTTACTTCATCCAAAGCCGAAAATAACGGACTCTACGCTGATTATGGTTCAGATCAGGGCCGCTTTCGTGTTACAGGGAAAGAATCTGATAAAGGGAAGTTTAAAGTTCCGGGACTCAGGAATATTGAATTAACCGCTCCGTACATGCATAACGGCTCATTCACAACCCTGTTGGAAGTAATCCGTCATTATGAGTCAGGAGGTAAAAATCATCCGAATAGATCAACTGTTGTACAACCTTTTAAGTTAACACCCGAAGAAGAACAAAATTTGGTCTTGTTTTTGAGAACCCTAACCGACACAATAGTAAGAAAGTAGTTTTTTGGCCGGGGAAATGTTAAAATCGACTCGAAATGTTAAAAAACAGCTCTTTTGAACTAGGAGTGCATAATAATTTAAAATAATATTCGTTATTTAGATTAAAACCCAGGAAAATGCAAACCCAAAATCCAAATAAACCATGTCAGTTAGTTCTTATTTCCATCAAACGCCGGAGTTACTTCGGCAGGAGCAAGTGTGGGTAACACAAGCTAAAGAAAATCCCACAAAATTTGAACCGTTGTACCGCAAGTACTATTCTCCAATTTTACGTTACTTGCAACAACGCGTCGATGATCCTGAAGCTGCATTTGATATTGCTTCACAAGTATTTATCAAAGCGCTTAAAAATCTGCACACTTACGAGTTCCGGGGAGTTCCATTCGGATCCTGGTTGTATCGTATAGCGAAAAGTGAGTTGTATCAGCAATTCCGTGAAAAACAATCCAGCAAATTAGTGCGAATGGATAATATTCAAATAGCACATGTAGACGAATTTTTCTACGAGATAGCAGAGAAAGAGCAAAATAAAACAACGTTATTATTAGCTCTGAACACTTTGAAACCAGATCAGTTACAACTAATTGAGATGCGTTTCTTTGAACAACTCAGCTTTAAAGAAATAGGAGAGTCTCTCGGATTAACTGAAAATAACGCCAAGGTAAAAACCTTCAGGGCAGTTGAGAAACTCAGAACAGTTTTTATGAAGCAGCAAAAAGCTGCATAAGTTAAAATGAAAGTCCGTTATTATCAATTAGTAACGGACTTTTTTATTTGTTCAATGAAAGCTATAATATGTTCATTAACAATGCACTTTTAAAAAAAACCAACACTTCATTAGCCGATTTCTCAAAGTTTGATGTATTTTAGCATCGTGAATAAAACTGTATTCAAGAAAAACTACATGAAGTATTTAACACTTTTCTTCGTTACTACTGCTTCCTTCATAGGGCTTGCTCAAACGTCGAACTTCAACACTCAACGTAACTGGTCATTTCAGAAAAAAGAAATAACTCTTGGTTTAGGTGGAACTAACTTCTTAGGAGACCTGGGTGGTGCTAACGCAGTCGGAACCGATTATTCAGTTAAGGATTGGGATTTTCCATCCACAAGCCTTGGAATGTCTTTGGGGTATCGTTATCGATTCCATCCTTATTACGCAACTTCGTTTGTTGTCAATTTTGGCCGGGTTCGCGGTAGCGATGCGAAAACTGATGAGCCAATTCGTAATGACCGTAACCTGAGCTTTCGTTCAAATGTCATAAACATTTCTCAACGCTTTGAATTTATCATTCTTGCGAAAGAGAAAGTTGGTCACAAGTATCGTATTGCAGGATTAAAAGGGATGCCATACAAAAATTCTCAATTGTATTTATTTACAGGAATTGGAGCAACCTACTTCAATCCAAAGGCACAATACGACGGAACATGGTATGCTCTTCGCGAATTACATACAGAAGGACAAGGTTTGCCCGGTGGTCCTGAAGAATACAAAAGAATTACTGCAACTATTCCAATTGGAATGGGAATGCGTATGGGAATTGGTAAAATGTGGCGTTTAGGATTGGAATTCACTTATGTGAAAACGTTCTCCGATTATATTGATGATGTTCATGGAACGTATTATGATCCGGCAATTCTTGCTCAGGAATATGGCGCTGCTGCTGCATATTTAAGTAATCCTGCAAAAACAACTTCATGGTTCAATCCGGGAAGTCAACGCGGTGATAAACAAAATGATGCCTTGTTCTATTTCAATATTACTATTGCACGCAATCTTACTTACAGCAATCCTCCGGGAATCAAGAAATTTAGAAGAGTTAAAATTGCGAAATTCTAATCGCAGCGAAAATAAAATAACGAACGAGGTAATAGGAAACTGTTACCTCGTTTTTGCTTTTTATATTTACAGAAAATTAAATTGATGTATCCGTTAGTCAAGAGAATCTTTTTCCTTTTCGATCCAGAAAAAGTTCATTACTTCACATTCAGCTTTTTGAAGTTTTACTTTAAAATTCCCGGAGTAAAATTCCTTTGGAAGAAAATTCACCAGGTGAATTCACCGTTGCTTGAAACAGAGGTGGCTGGAATAAAATTCCCGAATCCTGTTGGATTAGCCGCAGGATTTGATAAAAATGCTTTAATGATCAATGAATTGGCCGCCTGCGGATTTGGATTTATTGAAATTGGAACGGTAACGCCTGTCGGACAGCCTGGAAATGATAAAAAACGTCTTTTTCGTCTTGTAAGCGATGAAGCCATCATCAACCGAATGGGATTTAATAATGATGGAGCCGAAGTGGTTGTTGAACGATTGAAAAAACTGAACCCTGAATGCATAGTTGGTGGTAATATCGGGAAGAACAAAGTAACGCCGAATGAAGATGCTGCAAGCGACTATTTGAAATGCTTTCATGCCCTTGAACCGTATGTTGATTATTTTGTTGTAAATGTTTCCTCACCGAATACTCCGAACTTGCGTGAATTGCAGGAGAAAGGACCATTAACCGAATTGTTAAGCACGCTTCAGAACGAAAAAGTCAAATTGAATTCTTCGAAACCGATTTTCCTGAAAATTGCCCCTGATTTGACTGAATCGCAGTTGGATGACATTATCGATATTGTTTCAGAAACAAAAATTGCCGGATTAATAGCAACCAATACCACTATTTCAAGAAGTAACTTGACCGCAAGCCCGGCGCAGCTGGAAGAGATAGGCGCAGGCGGAGTTTCCGGTAAACCTTTAACACAGCATGCTACCGAAGTTATTCGTTATCTGCATAAGAAAAGTAATGGTGCTTTCCCAATTATTGGTGTTGGGGGAATTCATTCGGCCCAGGACGCGCTTGATAAATTAGATGCCGGAGCATGCATGGTTCAGGTCTATACGGGATTCATTTATGAAGGTCCGAAAATCGTAAAGCGGATCAATAAAGCGATATTAAAACAAAGACAATCAAAATGAGTGAGCGAGTTTATATAACAGAATGTCCGCGAGATGCCATGCAAGGTATTCACGACTGGATAGATACATCTGCGAAGATCAATTACCTGAATGATTTGTTGAATTGCGGCTTCGATACGCTTGATTGCGGGAGCTTTGTCTCGCCAAAGGCAATCCCTCAAATGAAAGATACTGCAGAGGTTTTAAACAACCTGAATGCAAGTGAAACCAAACTTCTGACAATTGTTGCGAATGAACGCGGAGCAGAAGAAGCAGCCACATTTGAACAAGTTACTTTTCTTGGTTATCCGTTTTCCATTTCAGAAACGTTTCAGCTTCGCAATACAAATGCAACCATTGAAGAATCGTTGAAAAGAGTGGAGGCAATCAGTTCAATCTGCGAAAAGAACAGCAAAAAACTTGTTCTGTACCTTTCAATGGGATTCGGAAACCCTTATGGGGATCTTTGGTCCGACGAATTAGTTTCCGAATGGAGCGATCGCCTGATAAATCTTTTTCCGGTTAATCGTTTGTCTCTTTCGGATACAATCGGAGCGGCAACACCAGAATTGGTGAAAAAGGTGTTTTCCACAACGTCAAAAGATATTCAGAACGTTACAATTAGTGCTCATTTGCATACTTTACCTGAGAACGCTCAGAATTTAGCTGCGGCCGCATATGAGGGCGGATGTCGTTATTTTGAAGGTGCAATAAAAGGGTTCGGAGGCTGCCCCATGGCGAAGGATGAATTAACCGGAAATATGCCTACAGAACGAATGCTGGATTGGTTTGAGTCGAAAGGAA
>CBFGMW010000280.1:0-4545 GCA_965649925.1 uncultured Fluviicola sp. | reverse complement strand
CAAATTGTTTGACAAGTCCTTTTGCAACCAGCATTATTTATCCATTTTTAATGAGTGCCCCATTTTATCTACTTTGGTTTGAAGGTATTTCTCGTTGTGCACGTTTCTTCCAACCTCAATAGCTACTGTATCAACAATTTCTAATCCGTAACCGATCAAACCTGAACGTTTCTTCGGATTATTACTCATCAATCTCATTTTTTTTACTCCCAGATCGTGTAAGATCTGTGCTCCGATACCATATTCGCGTTGGTCGCCCTCAAAACCTAATTTGATGTTTGCTTCAACCGTATCATAACCTTCTTCCTGGAGTTTGTAGGCTCTTAATTTGTTCATTAAACCAATTCCGCGCCCTTCCTGGTTCATGTATACAATAACACCTTTTCCTTCTTCTTCGATCATTTTCATGGCGTGTTCCAGTTGCGGACCACAATCGCATCGGCATGAGCCAAAAATATCGCCTGTGATACAGGAAGAGTGAACGCGAACCAAAACCGGTTCGTTCGGATTCCATTCTCCTTTTACTAAAGCTAAATGTTCTTGTCCTGTTGAGTTTACGCTGTATGCAACTAATTTGAAATCGCCGGCTTGAGTCGGCATGTCTACTTGTACTTGTCTTGTAATTAACGATTCGTGTTTCATTCTGTAAGCTATTAAGTCTGCGATAGAAATTAATTTTAGCTCGAATCTTTCAGCAATCTTTACAAGTTCGGGTAAACGTGACATCGAACCGTCTTCGTTCAGGATTTCGCAAATTACACCTACCGGTTCAAATCCGGCGAGACGAGCTAAATCAGTAGCTGCCTCCGTGTGTCCTGCTCGTCTTAAAACTCCTTCTTTCTTAGCACGAAGTGGGAAAATATGTCCTGGTTTTCCAAGTTCTTCAGGTTTCGTATTCGGATCGATCAGGGCCAAAACCGTTTTCGATCTGTCGGAAGCTGAAATTCCTGTTGTTGTACCATATCCAATTAAATCAATAGAAACCGTAAACGGTGTTTCATAAGCAGCAGAGTTCTGGCTCACCATCATTTCCAGCTGCAATTCATCACAACGCTCTTCAATGATAGGTGCGCAGATTAATCCGCGACCGTGTGTAGCCATAAAGTTGATAACCTCTGGAGTGGCGTTTCTTGCTGCGGTCAGAAAATCGCCTTCATTTTCGCGATCTTCGTCATCAACAACAATAACAACTTTACCTGCTTGTATATCAGCAATGGCTTCTTCTATAGTATTTAATTTTAATGACATATTTCTGAATTCTGGTGCAAATTTACCGCTATTCTAAAGAATCGCATCATTATTAGACGATTATTCGTCCAATTAATTCAAACAAAATACCAAGGTAACTAAATTACCTATCGAATTACACTTTCCTGAAATTAAATACGGAAGTGTTCGGATCGTTCTCGAAATTATCGACCCAAACTTTCATGTGATTTTTACGCGGTTTGGTATATACAATACGCTTTGGATAATCGTTTTCCCGGTTTGAAAAGATCAGGGTATCGTTGGTAATATCTTCGCAGGTGAATTCTGTAACGCGTTCATCAATAGTGACCTGGTAAACAAGATTGTCTTTCTTAAAAAATAAGCGGATGGTTTCAACAGATTTTAATCCGTCATCATCCCAAACTGTTGTTGCTTTATATTCATTTGAACCCGAATTCCATTTTTCGGTAATAACGAATCCGTTGAAGGTTGTTTTCCAGGTCCCAATCATCCACGACGGAAATTTAGACTCAGATGTACATCCGGAAATGAAAGCAATGATCAGCAGCGCAGAAGTGAAAGTAACTTTTCGTTCTGTGTTTCCCATGAGTAGTTATTCTTAACGAAAGCTGTTCCGTTGTGCGTAATTTCACTAAAGCTACCTACATTTGTTTTATATTCCATGATTTTTTCGACGAACTCAGTCAAATTCTCCGCTAAGAGAATGTTTTCCCCGTTATGCGCTCCCAATGCGTTGTTAACCAGTGAGGTTGTGATACATGGAAGTCCGCTTGCCATAGCTTCCAACAGCTTATTTTGCAGCCCGGTTCCAATAAACAGTGGTGCAATAAACAATTGTGCGGATTGATAACTTTCCCGGATATCATCAACCCATCCGGTAACTGTGATCCATTCGTTCTCAAGGTTCTTCACATCGGAACTCGGATTGGCTCCGGCCAGCAATATTTTCGGGAAGTAGTTTTGCTTGTTTAATTCCGGTACTATCTTTTGAGCAATAAACAAAGCTGCATTGATATTCGGGGCATAGCTGAAATTTCCGGTGAAAATCAGATCATGTGTTTTCCGAACGTCGAGTCTCTCAAAGAATTCAGGAGCAACACCGTTCGGGACAGTTATAATTTTTCGGCTTTTCGGATGCGCAATATAGTGTTTGTCCTGATCTGAAATAATTGTATGATTCTCGAAATAGTCAAAGACTGAGCGTTCGTAGTTTTTTAATCGCCGGGTTTCAATTTTATAAAACCACGATTTGAACCACGGTTCTGTTTCAATTCTTCGTTCCATCCCTTTGCTCAACGCATCCATATAATCAAGCGTTTTAGGACAGGCATGATAGTTTTTAGCGTATTCTGTTGTCCGGATAAGCTGACAGTAAATGGCTGCAGGTTTTAATTCTTCGATCAACCGGCTAATCTTACGACTGATTGAAAATCGATAGAAATACTGAACCTGAAATGGTTTGTGTGAGAACAAATGGGTTAGGAGGGTAAAAAGAAGACCGATCTTACTCAATTTGAACAAGTGAACATCTGAACAAAATGCTTTTACAATTGCGAAATTGACCGGTGTGATTTCCTCGTCCGTTGTGCAGATAAGGGTAATGTTGTATTCTGCTGATAAGCTTTTTAACTGGTGGAACGCACGCAGCTTGTCACCTTTTTCAAGCGGATAAGGGAACCGCGACAAACAAACAACAATATTTTCCCTATTCTCCAAGCGCTTCTTTTATTATTCCTTTTACCACCGCAAAGCTATGATATTTTTGAATGTAGCTTTTACCAAGGTTACTGATCTGTTGAAAATAACTTTCGTCGGTTTTTACCTTTTGAATGGCTTCCAAAATCTGAATTTCATTCGTAACCATTATCAAACCGGCTTCATCGGTAATTCCCTGGGCACCAAATTCAGTTGTAATAACTGGGATTCCTGCTCCAAGTGCTTCTAATATTTTTACTTTAATTCCACTCCCGCTGAAACTTGGAGCTACTAAAATGCCTTGTTCCGACAGAAACTGATCTAAATTATCAACCCGTCCAAGAAGTTGAACTGATTCCGGAATTTGATTTGAAGTGTACATTGCATTGAAACCACCGGCAATGGTTAATGTATACGGTCTGAAAGAATCCTGACTCCAGCATTTTAATAAATAATTCACCGAGTCGATATTGGGGCCCCAGTTACTTGATCCGAGAAAGTAGCATTCCCTGTTTTTAATAATTAAATCAGGGTTAGACTTTACATGGATTGGAAGGAGTTTTGTTTTGGAATCGGGAAGCAATTCATGAAACATTCGTTCATCTTCAGTACTGATGCATAAATTCAGATCAACCGATTTTACTAGTTTGAGTTCTTCGCGTTTTAACTGTTTTGCCTGAAGCACGTACAACCATTTCTTCAGGAACGACTGTTGTTTGGATAAAGTGATCCAATTACGGAATTCAACATTGTGACTTCTAAGCCACAATTTGGTTGAGGCTTCCGGATTCGATTGTTTAACGGCATACAGAGAAAACAAACTATCACAAACAATTAAATCGTATGGATTTTCAGCAAGGAATGCATTTAGTTTTTCACTCTGAAATCGTTTTAAGATGTAGCTTTTCCCGGTGATATGGGAAATGAGCAACGGAATCGGTTTTATCTCCGTATGTATGAATTCGAAATTGTATGTATTAAATGAAGCAGCTAGATACTTTTCGGTTTCAGGGGTAAACGGATGTTTATGAGTTGCGAGCACGAATGCGTCGCATTCAGCTGTTTCAGACAATGCATCAGCGAATTGCCGCATTGCAAAAGTTCCGCCATCTACATTGGGAACCGGGGGTTTATGACAGACGTATAAAATCTTCATCTCCTAAATCCGAACGATAATAGTATGCGCCATGTTTTGCGATCGAAAACTCTGAGATCATTCGCCGCGGCGGTCATTAAGATCACGGCAATAGGAGCAAGAACCACAGTTGGCATCCACATTCCCCAAAACGGGGTTACAGAGTTCGTATTTGCCAAACTTTCGCCAATACTAAATAACACGAAGTAAACCATGAACAGTAAGGCCGCAATAACAACAGGCGCGCCGAATCCTCCTTTTCTTACAATAGCTCCGAGTGGTGCTCCAACAAAAAAGAGGACAATGATTGTAGCTGATAAAGCGAATTTCCGGTGAAATTCCAGTATAAATTTGTTGTTACTGTCTTCCAGGCTGTTAAAGATCATTTTTTGATTTTCCAGGTTTTGATTCTGGTCCCGGATATTTACCAGGGCCATATTCAAAGCTGCTTTTGACGGAGATAAATGGATTATTGTTGATCCTAT
>CBFGMW010000279.1:0-4568 GCA_965649925.1 uncultured Fluviicola sp. | reverse complement strand
AAAAAAGAGGAATAAGAGAAAAGCAATGTTCTTTGACGGATGAATAATTCGGTTCATATTGCTGTAATGAGCATTTCTGCATTTGTTACAAACTGATCAATTTTCCCGCCACTTTTATGAATCTCCCGGAGAATGGAAGAGTTTATTGCAAAAAGCGTGGGATCAGGAAGTAAAAAAGCCGTTTCAATTTTTGCCATATCTCTGTTTAAAAGCGCAATGGGTACTTCATACGAAAAATCTTTTGTATCACGCAATCCACGTAAGATATGCGTACAATTATTAGCCTTGCAAAAGTCGATGGTTAGTCCTGAAAACTGAACTACCGATATCTTAGGGGAATCAAAACAAGATGCAATATGCTTTAACCGTGTTTCGATAGGAAACAAGTTCGTTTTCGAGGTATTGTGTCCAACGGCAATTACAATTTCATCGAAAAGCGATAAACCTCTTCTTACTACATCTTCATGTCCTTTTGTAAAAGGATCGAATGAACCCGGAAAACATGCTTTTGTTGTCATAAGCCAAGTTTATTGAAAAAAACTGAAGTACACATTCCCAAAGTTACGAACTTCCTGAAATCCTTTTTCTTTGCTTAAATCTGTTTGTCTTCCGTGTTCAATGATGAGCATTCCGTTCTCATTTAGAAGCTTACCGTCAAAAACCCGGTCAACAATAGTGGCGTGGAATTTCATTGCATACGGTGGATCTGCAAAAATGATGTCGTAAGTATCTTTTGTTTTTTCAAGAAAAGAGCGAACTTCATTTTTAACGATTTTCCATTCGTCACCAATTTCCAGTTCTTTACAGAGTTTATACATGTATGTTGTGCAAATCGGGTCTTTATCAACTGAAGTTACTGTTCCTGCTTCACGTGATAAAAATTCAATAGAAATATTACCGGTTCCGGCACAAAGATCGAGGATATTCAAATTCAACAGATCAATTCTGTTTTCTAAAACATTGAAGATGCCTTCTTTCGCATAATCTGTTGTTGGTCTGCTCGGAAAAGATTTTGGTGTACCGAATCGGCGGGCTTTATAGATTCCTCTGACTATACGCATAAAAGTTGAAATTCAAGATGAGAGTGATTGGAAACCGACCATTTGAGATCAACCAATTGTTTTAGTTTATTTTTTTTGGTATTCAATTCTTCGCAGGTTTGTTTTGCTGCTGCTCCGTCAGCATAAAGCACCACCGAAGCATTCGAAATTTGTAGTCTTTCTGCTGCGTTTAAAATGTGATAAAGTACGTCGTCAGAATGATCTATAACAGTACTTAGCTGCCACAACAATTCGCCTTTGCTGACATAAGCGAACAACGCGTGCTTTTCGTGAATTACTGCAGTTAACTGGCTCAATCCGGAGCTTATCTGTTCCATTTTACGCAAAAAGTGAATGCGTTCATGAGCAATGACAACTCTCGGGAATTTCGGTACCAAAACCGATTTTATCCAGGAAGGAGTAATATAAACTCCAACACAGTTGAAATAGTTCAAACGAGAATAATCTACTTCCGGTTTTGAAATACTATTGGTTGTTGTAAACCGAAGAAAAGAATCTGCCTCAGAAACCTGGAACAACGGTGAAGGAATCAGTGTGAAATCTGTTTGTGCAATGGAACAGGTAATCTGGTCAAACTCAGACAAACTTCCGAACCGGTTAAGCAGATCTGAAAAGGCTTCTCTACTCCCGATTTCTGTTTGAACTTTAAAATCAACCTGTTCGGTTCTGCTTAGAGAACTGTCTTTCCAGATTGCGGCCAACGCCTTGTTTTCAAAGATTTCAATAAAAAGATGCACTGCTTTTTTTCTTACAAAGGTACTTTTTTGTTTGGAATGAGGGATTTTAAAGAGATTCGGGTAAAAAGTAGTGACAAGTCACGACTTGTCACTACTTTCACATCTCCGATGGAACAGCAAATTCAATTCTTCAAACAAGCAATTTTAAGCCAGTTTCAGCATGAACCCACCGCTGAACAAATGGAGCTTATTCAGGCCTTGAGTTTATTTACGTTCCGAACAGATGAATTTCCCTGTTTTATTCTGAAAGGTTACGCCGGAACAGGAAAAACCACGGTAATGGGTGCATACATCCAGGCACTGAAATCAGTGAAAAGACTTTCTGTTCTGATGGCGCCAACAGGCCGCGCGGCAAAAGTACTTTCCGTAAAATCGAATAAGCAGGCTTCTACTATTCATCGCCGAATTTACTTTTCGGGCTCAAACCAGGATGGAGTTTTTGAACTCAATCTGGCTCCGAACAAAATTGAAAACGGCATTTTCATTGTGGATGAAGCTTCAATGATTGCCGACTATTCGTTACAGCCCGATGGAAATGTTTCCCGGAATCTGATGACGGATCTATTGAATTATGTGTTCATGGGAAAAAACAACCGGGTAATTTTTATCGGAGATATAGCACAGTTGCCGCCCGTAGGATCAGACGAAAGCCCGGCGCTGAATACGGCTTATTTCAAACAACACTACCCGAAATTGGAAGTGGAAGATTTTCAATTGACAGACGTGGTTCGTCAGCAAAAGGAATCCGGAATTCTGCATAATGCTACGCTCGTTCGCAACGCCCAAATTGCCGATGAATTTCCGAAACTGGAATTGAAACAATTTAGCGATACGCTGGAAGTGGCAGGCGACGAGTTGATTTCTGAGATAGAAACCTGTTATGATAAGTTTGGTTCCGATGAAGTCATGATCGTTACCAGATCGAATAAGCGGGCAACCCTGTATAATCAGCACATTCGCAATCGTATTTTGCATATGGAAGAAGAGTTGTGCGGCGGTGATTTATTGATGGTAGTAAAGAATAGTTATTCCTGGATCGATCCGCTTAGCCCTGCCGGATTTATTGCAAACGGAGAATTGATTCGAGTCCATCGCTTGAGAAGAATAGAGGAGTTGTACGGAACACGCTATGCACAATTGGAGGTTTCTTTGATCGATTATCCTGAAATGGACCGCTTTGATACGTTTGTGTTTATGGAATGTCTGTCAAGCGAACAACCAAATCTGAATCGTGAATTTATGCGGCATTTGTTCTTTGAGATTGAAAAAGATTTTGCTCATATCCACAATAAGAATAAGCGATACAAAGAAGTAATGCAATCGTCTTATTTCTGTGCATTGCAGGTGAAATTTGCTTATGCCGTTACTTGCCACAAAGCGCAGGGCGGACAATGGTCCGCCGTTTTTGTCGATCACGGATTTGTAGCTCCGGAGCAGCAGGATCTGGCTTTTTTACGCTGGTTGTACACTGCTATTACCCGAGCTTCTGAAAAACTGATGTTTGTTCAGTTGATGGAGGAATTAAAGTAATCCTCCGGCTCAGATGACTGATTGCAGATTTACGAATTCAACCCCCAAATTATATGCAGATCAGACAGAACGGTTTTATTTCTAAGATGTCAATTAACACGTCCAATAATTAGTAATTATGCATTCGTAATTAGTAATTATAATGGTTATTTTTGTTGCACTAATTCGTAATGTATGATACAACTGTCGGAACGTATTTTGGCAATGGAAGAATCGGCAACTTTGGCAATGTCCAGAAAGTCAAGAGAACTTCGCGCTCAGGGAAGAGATATTATTTCATTGAGTTTGGGTGAGCCCGACTTTACAACTCCCGAGTTTATCAAGAAAGCCGCAGTTGAGGCAATGGAACAGAACTACACCATGTATACACCTGTTCCTGGTTATGACGATTTAAGAGAAGCAATTGCCAATAAATTCAAACGCGACAATTCACTTCCGTATACAAAAGACAACATTGTTGTTTCAACCGGAGCAAAGCAGTCTATTGCCAATTTGGTAATGGCGGTCATTAACCCGGGTGACGAGGTAATTATTCCTGCTCCTTACTGGGTTTCTTATGCGGAAATAGTGAAAGTTGCAGGCGGAATTCCAATTGTAGTTTCAACAACTATTGAAAACGATTTTAAATTTACGGCTGAGCAGTTCAGAAACGCCATTACTCCGAAATCAAAGATGATGATGTTTTCTTCACCGTGTAATCCAACTGGAACGGTTTATACAAAAGAAGAGTTACGTGAACTGGCAGATGTGGTAAAAGAAAACCCTTCTTTACTGGTTATGTCCGATGAAATTTATGAACACATCAATTTCGTGGGGCATCATTATTCTATAGCTCAATTCGACGATATTTTTGATCAGGTAGTTACCGTAAACGGAGTTTCCAAAGCCTGGGCTATGACTGGCTGGAGAGTTGGTTATATCGGTGCTCCAAAATTCATTGCTGATGCATGTAATAAAATTCAGGGACAATTTACATCTGCAACCTGTTCTATTGCACAACGTGCTACAATAGCTGCCGTAAATGCGGATCCTGCTATTTTGAAAGACATGGTAAAGGCATTTGAATCGAGAAGAGAATTGGTTTTGAAAGCATTGAACGAAATGCCCGGAGTAAAAGCAAATCGTCCGGGTGGAGCATTTTATGTTTTTCCTGATATCAGCAGTTTCTTTGGAAAAACAGATGGGAAAATAACCATTCATACAGCTGAAGAATTGTGTATGTATTTGCTGGATAAAGGAA
>CBFGMW010000278.1:0-4571 GCA_965649925.1 uncultured Fluviicola sp. | reverse complement strand
CCTGATATTTTACTTCTGTTTTGTGAAGAAGTAAAATTACATAAAATATTTTTACAATTATTTGTGATAGTATTACTATCATTTTGAAAACAGTTCCTATCTTTGTGCCGAACCATAATAGTAATGAATTATGCTGCTCAATAAAAAAATACCGGTATCCTACATAGTTAATAAAGTGAAATTTGATCTTATCTATGTATTGATTGTATCCTTACTTGTTCTTTTTATCACCAGCAAATATCAAAAGCTACTTCCCGAAATGCCGCTTACGATTCCTGCATTTATAGGAACCGCTATTTCTATACTTCTTTCGTTTAAACTTAGCCAATCCTACGACAGATGGTGGGAAGCCAGAAAAATATGGGGAGCCATAGTGAACGATTCCAGAAGTTTGGTGATTCAACTTCAATCGCTTACATTGTCGGGAAATGAAGTGGAAGTCAAAAAAATTGCGTTTCGTCAAATAGCATGGTGCTATTCACTCGGTCAATCGCTCAGAGGCCTTGACCCAGCCGAAAACCTGGAAAAATTTATTTCTTCCGAAGAAATAACCGAACTAAAGCGGCATAATAATAAACCACTGGCATTGCTGCAATTACATAGCAAAGATTTGAAAGAGCTAAAAGATAACGAACAGATTGATACTTTTTCCCGGATTCAGCTGGACAACACAATCGTGAGACTTTGTGATGCCCAGGGAAAATCTGAACGGATTAAAACAACTGTTTTTCCGAGCACCTACCGTTTGTTCCTTCATGCCATCATTTACCTGTTCATTGTAACGCTTTCTATTGCTTTAAAAGATGTAGCAGGTTTCTTTGAAATTCCACTTTTACTTCTCATTTCATCTGCCTTTCTCTTATTGGAAAAATCAGCTGCTCACATGCAGGATCCTTTCGAGAACCGTCCAACAGATACAGCTATGACGGCTATTGCCAGAACCATAGAAATCAATATTAAGCAACTATTGAAAGAATCCGAAATTCCGGAGCCGGCGCGTCCGGAAAAATTTTATCTATTATAAATCAATTCAATCAGATCAATGAAAACGTTAACAAAAGAAATGCAGGAAGCCATAACACCTGCGATGGCATTAGAATTGTTGAAAGACGGAAACAAAAGGTTTGTAAGTAACCTGAAAGTAAACCGCAACCTTTTACAACAGGCAAACGAAACCTCTGAAAGTCAGCATCCTTTTGCAGTAATTCTAAGCTGTATCGACAGCCGTACATCCGCCGAACTGATTTTCGACCAGGGCCTTGGAGATGTTTTCAGTGTTCGCATTGCCGGAAACATTATCAATGAAGATATTTTAGGGAGCATGGAATTTGGCTGTAAAGTAGCCGGTTCGAAAATTATCGTGGTATTGGGACACACAAAATGCGGAGCAATAAAAGGCGCATGTGATCACGTTGAAATGGGGAATCTTACGGCTTTGCTTACCAAAATTCGCCCGGCGGTTGACGACGAAAATGAAACTACCGAAAATCGTAATTCGGGGAATCCTGTCTTTGTAGAGAATGTTTCGAAGATTAACGTGAAACGAACGGTTAAAGCCATTTTGGAACGCAGTCCGATTCTTAAAGAGATGATCGAACGTGGAGAAATAGGAATTGTTGGAGGAACACACGACATTACAACTGGTGAAGTAACCTTTTATAACGAATCAATGAATTTGTAAGGCTGTTTTTGAGTTACATGCCTTTAAGAAAGCACATTCATTCATCAGCCCTTCAAACAGTGCTGGCGGAAGGATGTGCTTTTTTTCTTAAAAGGGGTTCTTCTTAATTTAGAGGAAACTTTGTTGTTCGTATTAGACGGAAATGAAATGACCGGAAAAATAAAATACTTCTTTTCAGAAAAGGTTTGGCAGCATTCTTCGCCCGGAGGCTGGTATTTTGTTTCGCTTCCGGAAAGCGTTTCACAAGAGATCAGGGAATTACTGAAACAAGAAGAGGAAGGTTGGGGGAGATTAAAAGCAACCGTAGAAATTGGCTCCAGTCAATGGAAAACAGCAATTTGGTTTGACACCCGAATGAATACCTATCTTCTTCCCGTAAAGGCTGATATCAGAAAAAAAGAAGGAATTGATTCCGGCAAACTGGTAGAAATTACACTTTGGCTTTGACAATTTCCGGGTATAACCCGTTCCTGTATTGATTGAACAATAATGATAACTTCGTGATAGCCAAATAACAACTACTATTTTTGTACATATAACGCGAATCCCGAAATTTGCAATTTATATTTATATGAACGTAGAAGCACAAATCAAAGAATACATTGCCGGTCAATCTGAACCAAAACAGAATGATATGCTCGAGCTGCACCGGATCTTCCTGGATATAATGCCCGGATGTAAATTATGGTTCCTCGACGGTAAAAACGCTGAAGGAAAAGTTGTTTCCAATCCGAATATCGGATATGGTCTTCAAACAATCAACTATGCGGACGGAAAAACCAGGGAGTTTTATAAGATCGGTTTGAGTGCAAACACAAGCGGAATCTCTGTATATATACTTGGTATTGATGATAAAGCATTCCTCGCGAAAACGTATGGAGAAAAACTGGGTAAGGCAAGTGTGACCGGTTACTGTATAAAGTTTAAAAAGTTGAAAGATATCAATGTTGATACTCTTGCAGATGCAGTGAAATATGGGTTTGAGGCACAGTCACAGATTTAATCGAAATAAGAATATATGATGAGAAAAATGAAATTAAATCACCCGATAAAATTGTCTTTCCTCCTTATTATTACTTCAATTCTGATTTTCAGCTATTCCTTTACTGGGTTATCTGAGAATAAGCCCAAGACCGATAAATACAAACTGGATAATAGCTGGCCAAATTTGCCAAATGAATTGGTAATGGGTCAGGTTACGGGTGTTGCAGTGGATACCTCGCAAAACGTGCTTCTATTTCATCGCGCAGAAAGGAAATGGACTTCACCATTCCCTACTGATCCAATTTCAGCCCCGACCATTTTTGAAATTGACGGAAAAACGGGTAAGCTTCTAAAAAGCTGGGGAGAAAACCTCTTCATTATGCCTCATGGACTGGAAGTTGATGGTGAGAACAATGTTTGGGTTACGGATGTTGCCTTGCATCAAATATTTAAATTTTCTCATGAAGGAAAATTACTTATGACTATAGGGGAATCCCGCGTGTCTGGTGCTGATTCTTTACATTTCAATATGCCTACAGATATTGCAGTTTGTAAGGACGGATCCTTTTACGTCAGTGATGGATATGGAAATAGTAGGGTAATCAAATTTTCCAAAGCAGGAAAATATCTTTTCGAATGGGGGAAGAATGGAGATGCAAAAGGGGAATTCGAAACACCGCATGCAATTGATTTGGATGAAAATGAAAATGTATATGTTGCCGACAGGGATAATAATAGAATTCAA
This sequence comes from uncultured Fluviicola sp., assembly GCA_965649925.1. Taxonomy (GTDB): domain Bacteria; phylum Bacteroidota; class Bacteroidia; order Flavobacteriales_D; family Crocinitomicaceae; genus Fluviicola. The sequence continues at coordinate 1,161 of CBFGMW010000278.1, read as the reverse complement.
AAATTTGATTCCGTGGGAAATTTTATTTTTGAATGGAAAAACCCGGAAGCCAAACAACTCTATTCATTAACCATCGAAACCAGTAGTAACAAGCTATTTGCTATTGACTACTTTACTACAGATACAATCATTAAAGGCTCTGATATTTTATTTTTTGATTCGAAATATGACCTGAACAAACGAATAGGTCGCAGTGGTGGGTATAAAGAGCATGTTTGCAGATACCACGATATAGCCGTAGACAAGACTGGAAACATATATGTTGGCGATATTTTGGAAAATGGTATACAGAAATTTTGCAGGCGAAGGTGAAAATTAATGACCTTATAACTAAAATATTCACACTTTTTATTCCCCTGAATTTTGCAAATCATTTCTAAATTCCTGTAACACTTTTGTAAATGAATGTCGTGACTTTTGCTGATTATATCTTAAAACGACAGTCATGGAAAAGTCAACAAGTGCACAGCAGAAAACAATTACAATCAACAGAACTTTCGATCTTCCCCTGAATAAAGTCTGGGAGGCATGGAGTGAACCTGAAAGTTTGAAGAAGTGGTTTAGTCCTGAAGGTTATACCTGCCCGAGTAGTGAAATTGACTTCAGAGTGGGTGGTAAATACCACAATTCTATGAAAGGCCCGGATGGAAAGGAAATCTGGTCAACTGGAACTTTTAAGGAAATAGAGCCGCAAAAAAAGATTGTTTACTCCGACAGCTTTGCCGATCCTGAGGGCAACATTGTTCCGGCATCCTATTATGACATGCCAGGAGATTGGGGTAACCGCCTCAAAGTAACTGTAGAATTTGAAGAAAACGACGGGAAAACCACCATGAAGCTGGAGCACGAAGGTTTACCTGTTGAAATGGCCGATGATTGTAAAAAAGGATGGCAGTCTTGTTTCGATAAACTTGAAAAGAATCCTATATAACACGAGTATCCAAATGATTACTACCGCGATAAACCAACTGAACTTAAGAGAATGCGTTTAAATACGTAATCCTGATTGCTATACATAATTCCAAAAACAAGTAAAATGAAAAAAATATTTATCGCAGCTTTATTGTTCGTTGGAATGGTAAGTTTTGCACAAGACGTTAATCAGATACCGGCGCAGGATCAAAAAGAAAAATTAACTCCGGAACAACGAAATGAAAAGCA
>CBFGMW010000277.1:0-4577 GCA_965649925.1 uncultured Fluviicola sp. | reverse complement strand
CGCTATCTGCACATTCTAAGATGTTGTATACATTAGGCAGAGTCTAAAAAGTAACGAGTGACTAATTACGAATGTAATTGGTTCTGAAATATTGAAAGGCCTTTCCGCTGCGGTGGAGAGGCTTTTTTTATTGCCCTATAGTGGGATGCGGGTGATAATATTGTGCATCCACCGATGCACAAATTTCGTGCTCGCTAACCTGTCTGCCTGAGCATACAGGCAGGCGCTGCGCAAATGAAGAAGTGTTATAGAGTTAATTCATGGGAAAGCAACTCACTTCAGGACAAAACATTTTAGATACTAGCCCAGCAACTCCAGTAAATCGGTTTTATTCAATGCCTTCAGCATGCTGGTATCGGTGTGAATGAGATCATCAGCCAGTTCTTTCTTGCGGGCCTGCAGTTCACGGATCTTTTCTTCAATAGTATCGGGCGTTATTAAACGAACTGCAACTACGTGTTTGTCCTGCCCGATTCTGTAAGCCCGGTCAATTGCCTGGTTTTCCACTGCCGGATTCCACCAGGGATCTACAAGGAACACATAGTCTGCTCTTGTAAGGTTCAATCCTGTTCCGCCGGCTTTTAAACTGATCAGGAAAACGCGTGTTTCGTCGTCGTTCTGAAACTGATCAACCTGCCCCTGGCGATCATTTGTTTTCCCGGTTAAATACGCAGTCTTGATTCCTGCCAGGTCCAGTCGTTCCTTAATCAGGTCGAGCATAGTTACAAACTGAGAGAAAACCAGCATTTTATGCTCGCCTTTCTTCTCTTCGATCTGACTTACCAGCTCATCTATCTTCGCCGATTCACTTCCGTAATATTCTTCGTCGCTTAACGTTGCAGGCGAATTACAGATCTGGCGCAATTTGATCATGCCTTGTAAAATGTGCATCGATTCACGGTTCAGCTCTTCGTTGCTCTTGTCTTTCAGAAACTGCTGGAATTCCTTTTTATAGGTTTCATAGATCCGTTTCTGCTCGGTTCCCATTTCGCAGTAAAGGACCATTTCCGTTTTCTCCGGGAGTTCTTTCGCGACCTGTTTCTTGGTTCTGCGCAATACAAACGGATGAATTTTCCGCTGCAGTTCTTTGGCTCGTGCCGTGTCCTGGAAACGATCAATAGGAGTGGAGTACAAATCGGCAAAGTGCTTGGCTGTTCCAAAGATTCCCGGCATGGCGAACGATAACTGGGCGTACAGATCGAAGGTGTTGTTCTCGATCGGTGTTCCCGTAAGAACCAGGCGCTGTCTTCCGTTTAACAGGCGAACAGATTTGTAGCGTTTCGAAGTCGGGTTCTTGATGGCCTGCGATTCATCGAGCACAATGCAGTTGAATGTTTCTTTCCGCAGCACTTCAATGTCGGAAAGTACCGTTCCGTAAGTTGTAAGAATGATATTGAATTTCCCGAAGGGTGTTTTCACATTTCTGTTGGTTCCGTACCATTCGAAATAGGTGAGATGCGGTGCAAATTTCTTCAATTCTTCTTTCCAGTTGAAAAGCAGCGATTTCGGAAGAACGATGAGGTTTGGTGCCGTATTTCCTTTTTCGATCTGCTGCATCAGGTAGGCAATGACCTGGATCGTTTTCCCCAATCCCATATCATCGGCCAGACAGCCGCCAAAGCCGAATTCATCTAGGAAATTTAACCAGTTTAATCCTTCTTTCTGGTAATCGCGCAATGTTGCTTTGAGCTTTTTAGGGACTTTGGTTTGCGAAATAGAATGGAAATTCGCCAGTTTATTCTGGTAAGCCTGTAATTCAAAACGAATAGGCTCATCAATCACTTCGTCTTTGAATAATTCGTCGATTAACTGGAAGTTGCTTTTGTGTACACGCAGATGATCACCGTTAACTTCGGCAGTACGGAAGAAACTTGCCATTTTATTGATCCATTCGTCGGGAAGAATTCCATGCGTTCCGTCGCCTAATTTAACGTAGCGCGTTTTGTTCAAAACTGCTTTCTGAATATCAGCCAAACGCGCTTCCTGGTTTCCGAATTTCACATTTGCGTGTACATCGAACCAATCAATGCCGGAGATAATTCCCGTTGAAATGGATGATTTATTCGGATTGTACCTGTTTTTCGACAATTGGGCAAAGCCAAGAATCTCAATGTCTTCGGAACGCAGTTTTTCAAACGCATCGAGGAACCAGCCGTTTTCCAAAAACTCGCTTCGATGGAGGAAATAAAAATCCTGGTGTGTCTCATCTGAGAAATCCGGATGCAATGATCTCAGTAAGCGGATAAATCCCTGTTCCGCCCAGGTATTTCGCTCGGCAATGGCTTTTTCACCCGTGGGAAGCTCGAGGAACAACGAACGTTTGGAAAGGATCGGGAATTCCACATCGCCGTATAACATAACCGGGGTCAGCAAAATGTAATCTTCCGATTCGGATAAATAGAGCATTTTTTCGCTTCGTTCTAAAATCCCGTTGTCTTTCAATTCCTTTTTATCTGCCTTGCGAATGAAGCTGTAATTCACGGACACCGATCGTTCCAGTTTATCCAAAAATGCTTCCCTGAATCCTTCGAACTGATCTTTGTGGATGAACAACTGGTTATTATTCTTCGTTAAGAAATGATGCATTTGAATGGCCACCGTGCTGTCGAATAAATAGAATTTCTGGCCGTAGCGTACAAAGATCTGGTGCATCAGTTTAAACGATCCCGAACTCAGATTCCGGTTATCGAATTCAAATTTTCCGCTCAGCACGTAAAACTCGCCGTCTTCAACAATACTCAAAACCACGTTGGGCTGCACAACTACCAGGTCGAAAGCCGTCAGCTTGCTTGGAGTGATTTTCCCGCCGTCATCGTCGAAATAATAGAAATCGAAATTATGCGGATTTTCTTTGATCTTCTTAACCAGTTTGATCTTTTGCGAAAGCTGGTCGAAGCTCAATTCTTTGGCGCTTACATGCGACCATTCGATCAACGCGCGGGCAAAATCGAATTCGGCCTTGGTTTCAGCTTTATCGTATAGTTCTGATGTGGAAACCGGTTCTATCGGCGATTTCAATTCACCACCTTTTGTCATTTTAGCCGACCGCAATTCAATGGTAAACTGTCCGTAATAGCGGTTGTAGTTCATGATCACGATCTGCTTCTTCTCCGTCAGTTTATTCTCCCATGGCAAGGCGGAAGTTTCATTAATGGAGTTAGCGAGCTGAACCAGTTTTTCGGCCGAGAACTTCATCAGGTTGATCTTGGACCGAATGTGAACGCGGTCTTTTTCAAAATCAAAAGTGAACAATTTTTCCAGGTCGTGGGAAGAATTCACCAGTCCGTATTCTTTTGCTCCCTGTTCCAGTTTTTCTGCTCTTTTTTCCAGGTCGAACGCCAGCTGAAACGCTTCATCTTCGCGCCGGTGATTGAGAACTGCCGTTAAATGCTCGCACAGGATTTTCGGGTTATCGTCGCACGAGCATTTCATGTAGAATCCGTCGGTCTTCTGGCGGAACTGCACTTCAAAAGACGTGAACTGAAAATTGAACTGAGCTATGAGGTAATTCTTGTCGCTTGTTCCTGAAATAAAACGATAATAATAATCCGAAAAATATTTATCGGCCGAAGGAACCAGCTGTAAGTCCTGAATATCGTTGTAAGTAAGGTCGAGAATATTCTTCTCCGGGTAATGCCAGTAAGTACCTTTTCCGGGAAGTTTTACTTTTTCCAGGACCGAATTTGAGTGAAATGATGCATACACTTCCAGGTCCATTTCCGCGATCACTTTGATGATGTGTTTGCAAACACCACCCTGGTTATAGGGGCAAGTACACGCTGCTTCGTCCACTTTATTCTCATCGAATAAAATGCTTATGCTATACACTTCTGTTCCTTTAACCAATGCTTCAATAACGTATGCCGCTTCAGACTCAATCACTTCCGACTTCAGAACTTTTACAAAATCAGCCCGCCGCGATGGTTCCGGAAGGGCGTTCTTTGCCAGGAAATTGCGAAACGGCTGAAAGAGAATTCTGGAACTGATCATTAATTGGATTGTTTGGGAGTATGAAGGTAAGTATATAATTAGGAATTGCACCGCCGACTTCGATACAAATCCGCCGGGTACAATACTGAAAAAACCTCACCCGAATAAACGAATGAGACTCTTTGTTCAAGGGAGGGACGCTTATTGGAACAAATCAGGAGTGTCAATGTTTTCTACGGAAATAATGATTTCCTTCGTTTTTCTTTCCGTAGCTGTATCTATTAGTTCCAGGTAGTCTTCACCCAATCGATTTTTCAGCCACTCAATTTCTTTGAGAAAACCTTCAATGGATTTTTGATTGTTTTCCAGTGATTTGCCTCCTATTCTTCGGATACTTGCGGTAGAAAGTGTATGGTAGTGTTTCAAATCCCTAATGAGTATTTGTATGGACAGGCCGGTGGCGGCGAAGTACAGATCCATGAACAGCTCGTCCGGCCCGCCGTGAAGATTGCGCGGTGAGAGGTGCGGCACAAGGCCATCGCGATACTCGAACCCATACTCGGTGAACTTGATCGCCAGAAACGTCAGGCCGAGCGCGATCGTGCCGATGAGCAACCATTTGGCCAGCCCAGCGCGGCCCCCGCGCA
>CBFGMW010000276.1:0-4582 GCA_965649925.1 uncultured Fluviicola sp. | reverse complement strand
TTCTTTAGACTGTTCCCGCAGAGGAACCCAGACGGGCGGGATGAATAAACGCTTAAGCTTATGTTCACAGATGATAAATCTGTCAGAGACAGATTTTTAATTATCTCCTGCGTTCTTTTACCTGTAGAATTGCCTATCTCCTTCAGCGTTCTTCTGCGCGCGTCCGTGGGAGAAATAATTAAAACGATATGTCGAAAAAACAAGTCAGTCTATACTTACAAGTTACGCTTTACCTCATCGCGGGTATCAATCATTTCATCAATCCGGAGTTTTATTTAAGCATTCTTCCAAACTGGTTCCCGTTACAAAGTGAAGCCGTTTTTATCAGCGGAATAGCGGAGATTGTTTTAGCATTGGGACTAATTCATCCGAAAACACAGAAAGTGTCAGCATTCTTAATTACAGCAATGCTGATTGTATTCCTGTTGCTGGTTCACATTCCCATGCTCTTTAACTTCCATGGTTTTAATGATACTGTATGGTGGATTGCAGTTATCCGAATTCCTGTTCAGTTTGTGCTGATAAAATGGTCGTGGTATTTTGTGAAGAATAGGGTTGGTAGTATTTGGAATGAAAACTATTAAGTTAACTATTCATTACTATTGATTGAAGGAGTCAATTATATCGTTGTTACAGCTTTTCACAGCATTTGTTAACTCGAATCTACCCAGAATTGACCATTCAGGTTTTCGAAATTTCAATGCGATATAAACACAAATACTAAACAACAATAATTCTATCAAGCTGGTATACAACATCTTTTTATATCCGATAAGAAAATCCAACCATTCAGGAAATGAATTGTGCTCAATACGCCTTAAGTCATTTAATTCTCCTATGTAATGAGCCTTCCCAAAATAAAGATAAATCGAATAATAATGAATATAAAATCCTATTATTTGTATGAATATCATTGCAGCAAAGACTCTCAAATCGGAGTTTATTCCAACTAGGTAAATTGCGACAACAAGAATAAACAAATAGGCGATAAACCGATAAATATCAAAGAAAAAAATTAATCCTCTATTTCGAAAATAATCCCATTCATTGTAAGCAAAATGAAACACAATTAATGCATAAATCGCATAAAGACAAAAAACTAGAGATGTTGATATTAAAGTTTTTTTCAAAACCATAGTTACATATCTAATAAGTTATTATAACCATTCTTATCAATTTCAGAACGAGTTGTAAGCTTTGTCACTACAAGCATGAAAAGTATTCCCTGCATGAAGCCAAAGGGTATATAATTCAGAAATGTTTCAAAAGGTTTAAAGTGAAATCCGTATCCTATTCCGAAAGCATAATAGGTGATTTTACATGCCAGAAAACTAACGGTACAATAAACCAGTGAAAAAATAAATGCTTTTAGAAGTGATGCTCCTAGCCGGGTCGATTTGATTCCTTTCATAATATAAATAGCAGCAACACCAGTAATAAACCCAAACACAAACTCCAAAAATATGGCTAAAAAGGATTCATAATTGGCAATTCGACTTAAATCGCCCTGCGAATAAATTACTTTTCTAACCAAATCGATAGCTAGCGATATTAAACTAAAGATCAATACTATTTTGAAAACATGCTTTGTTGAAATCGTTACTTGCTCCATGATGTGTTAGTGAAAATTGATTTGCCTAAGTTAGGGCATTTCCGAATTCTATGATCATTCATAGACCTTTCACTTCTCATAAAGTATGATTTATCTATTCAATTTAATGACTTTATAAATCAAACCGGCGAAGATCAATGTTATTAGTGAGAATGATTTTTCGAATACTGTTTCAGCAAACAAATTACCAACCGTATTCAGTAGGAATAAAAAGAAGAATACCCATAGTATTACGTTTAGCACCTTTTCGGTGAACCGAAACTTAATAAAATGTCCTTTCATAAGCACTATAACTCCGAAAAACAGATTTATCAGAATCGAAACCGCTTCAAATAAATACATCTCACGATCATTCTGAAGTCGTCCGCCCCATGCAATCTTATACGGAATTACTTTAAGAACAATCAGCAAATGAAATACGGTGACCATTGATATTAATCCGATCAATAGATTTATTGATTTTTTGCCTTTAAGGATATCCATATATTTTTGAGCTTACTTCCCAATCATCAGGGAATTCCTATTTCTTAATTCCGTTGTTGTGAAAATCCTTTACAAGCGCTTCAGCATCCTTCATGTTTTCAGGATACTTGCCTAATTGAGTATAAACACCTTTCTCTGTCATTTCATAAAGGTGGTCATAATTGAAGCCTTTTTCTATCAAGAATTTTGCAACATTCCATTTCTTAGTATCGGTTTTCTTCGGCGGTTTGAAATTGTGACTGACAAGAAACATTTCGGAACTACATTCTGGACACTTTTCCATTATATGAGCTTCAAAACCCATAGAGCAATTAAATGCTTTTTGGCAATTTAGACAAACACTTTTCTGTCCCATCAGCGAATTGATTACTCCCCTATCTTCAACCAGAAAGATCCGCCATGTCGTTCCACATCTTTCAAATTCGGGTGATCCCACATCGGTTTCAGCATTTCGCTTAGTTCCTTGTCTTCGGAGACATAATAGTTCGGGAAAATGGTGTGGTACTTCGTTGGATTCGCCAGGATATAAAACGCCAGGCCGTATTGTTCGGTGTAGAATCTGTCGCACATAAACTGCGGATAATCGTATGGCAGATAGATATCATGTATATGGACGATTACTCCTTTTTTCAAACGCGGCAGGATTTCCATAAAGAAAACCATTGCATCTGAATTTGGCAGAATACGGTGCGAATTATCTATGAACAAAATGTCGTTTGCTTCTAATTCCAATAGGCTTTTGTAGTCAATTGATTCAAATGGTTTGCGAATAACAACATCAGCCAATGAATCGATCTCTGCTCTCGGCATCGGATCAATGGAAGTGATTTCTGTTGCAAGTCCCATATCGCGTTTCGCCTTAGCAGCTACTTTCGTTGAGTTACCGGAACCTACTTCCACATAACGGTTCGGATTTAATTCTGCCAGCATGGTGTAAATTGCCACAATGTCCAATCCTGGCAAAAAACCATTGTTCCAGGCCGGTAAAGTTGCATCTGTTTCAATTCCTGTTGGCTTAATCTGCTGGATAGCTTCTTTATACTTCAAAGCATTCTCAATGAATGTTTCGTACTCACCCCTGTTTTTGGAAATGATTTCGTTCAATTCTTTGTGCGGCGGCAATCCGTGCCCGTAACGCGGAGAAAATTCAACCGCATAATCGGCATGCAAAGTTTTGAATTTAGGGGAAAGAAAACGATATATCGACTTTAACATGGGTACTAAAATAATGAACCTAAATTCAAAGGTTGTTTAATGATGTTTAATTTTAAGGTATATCGGATGCGTGAACCATATCCGCTTCCGGGAGTTGAATCAATCAGGTTTTGTGTCGAGTAAACCGGGAAATAAATCCCGAAATAGCTTCCTGCACGCAGTGCAAATCCAGTATTAAAAGCGGTTCCGATCTTATTGTTTACGGAAGAACTGAACAATCCGTAATCTGCAAAGACACCAAAGATCTTCGGACCAACCGGCGACTGAATATAAAAATTAAAGGAGGAAACATACTTGCTTGTTGTTCCGTAAAACGATGTGGATTTAAAACCTCCCATATTCTCAATGCGTTTTTGGCTATTGAAACCTGTAACTTCACTACGACCGAAGAAGTAATCTTCTAAAAACAAATCCTGTAAACCTGAAGCACCTGACAGTGATAAAGTATATGGCAATAAAGAGGTTGCATGATCAAAATCGAACAGGTAATTTCCGCCGGTGTAATGACGTAATTCTAACCAGCGCCCTTTTTCTTTTCGCATATAACGGAACTTGTATTCTATTTCTATGGAATTACGCCCCATTGCATCTCCGTTTACCGGATTGGTAAGATAATCTGTTCGCAGCGAGATCAGCATTTTATGGTCCGGACGATTAAAGCGAATGTTGTATCTGAAAAAACCTCCAACCAGCTCGTTCTGCGATGGTCTGAGAACATCTAAACGATACATTGACTGTAAGATCAGATCGCTCGTCCAGGCTGAAGCTGCTTTACGATTACCGATTTTCGCCTGCCAATAAGGTTGAAGAGCGAAATAATATCCGCTGTTGGCTACTGTAGTGGTATCATTTCTAAACGATTTCACTGAAATTCCGAAGCGGCTTGTTTTGAAGTTGCGGGCCGGTGTTAAACCGATACTTAATTCTGCAATTCCCGAAATTCTTTTCCCTCCGAACGAATACAAAGGTGTTATGCAATACTGGAAACGTTTAAACGGAATTCCATTATTGTGAACCGCTACTCCCATCATCAATTTGTCGTATTTGTTTCCGGCAATAATCGGTGTCCAGAAAGTGGAAGTATAATCCTGTTCGTTATCCCCGAACAAAAATTCCAGTTTCAGCGGTTCTACTTTACCAAAAAGTCCTTTCTTCGCCCAATAGTCGTTTGTGCGATTCATCTCCGGCTCTCTGTGAGATGCATTGACTTTTACTACATCAACCGCTACTGGCCAGACCAAAGTTGTTTTTTCCATTGTCGGATCAACCCAT
>CBFGMW010000275.1:0-4601 GCA_965649925.1 uncultured Fluviicola sp. | reverse complement strand
AATATTCAGTATTAAGACTTGTTTAACATATAGTTAACGGCCACATAGTTTTTCTTTTTTCTGATTGGCTATTGACACCTCATAATAAACGATCTTATTGTCCTATGTGGTTTTCGCGAACTCTGCGGGAGTTTCATCTTACTTTTCTTTGTGTTCCTCATGTGTGGTGGACAATAAAAATACCGATTGTTTTCTGAGTGTAGAATCGCGTGAATATTTCGCGACCGTTGCTTACTTAGCCGGAACTTATAGAAACAAAAAAACTGCCCACCTTTCGATGAGCAGTTCCATTGCTTGATTTGATGTAATGTACTTATAGTTTAAATGTTAAACTCATTGAGATAGTTCTTCCGAAATTAGTTCTCCAAACTTCATCATCAATTCCTTCCTGGTACCCGTTATTATTATCTCTGTTTCCAATGAACAATGCGTTTGTTGCTCCGCGAACTCCTTTTGCATCTGCAGTGTTCTCGTTATTTTGGTAGAACAACTGATCCTGTGCAAGGATATTTTTAACGTTCAGTTTCAATTCTGCTTTATTGCCATCTCCGGCTTTGTTTTTCCAAAAACCGTAAGTCACCTGGAAATCTAAGAATGTTCTTGCATTTTCCCAAAGGTCAGGCTCATTTACGTTTCCAACAATGGCAATACGTTCACCAACTCTGTTTAAGTATAAAGTAGAAGACCATTTTTTATCAGGATGCATGTATGTTAATCCTGCATTCAGAACGTATGGCGATTGCCCTTGTAATGGTCTTGAAGAACTTGCCGACCCAACAATATCTGAAACATCAACCTGTGAACGGATCACTGATAAATTGGAGAAAATTGTAAGGTTGTTTAAGAAAGAACTGCTGTCTACCCGGATGACACTTGCGATCAACGTTCGTGCTTCTACTTCAACTCCGAAATTCGTAGCTCTCTTTGCATTTTTGTAAGAAATTTCTCCTGTTACGTCAGGGCGACTTACCTGCTCGATCGGATTATCGAAGATTTTGTAGAATACAGTTGCAGAGAATAACTGACCTCTTCCCGGGAACTTCTCAATACGTAAATCGAAGTTTTGGATTTTAGCGCGTTGTAAGCTGTCGTTTCCTGATACTACGAAGTTTGTAGTGAAATCATAGAATGCAAATGGTGCTAATTCTCGGTATTCCGGACGGTTTACAGTTTGTGAATAGGCAGCGCGGATATTTGTACGCTCCGATTTTTCATAAATTGCATTTACCGATGGTAAGATGTCTAATTTCTTTGTGTTGATTTCCAATATGGAGTTATCGTCACGTCTTGCCTGAAGTTCCTGCTGGAAATATTCTCCACGCACTCCGTATACCAGGTGCAATTTCCCAAAACGATTGTCACCCATCAAATAAGCTGCGTTTAATTGAGATTGGGCAGTATACGAATCAGAGAATTTTGTCCCGTCAGTTAATTTGAAGCCGCCGGTACCGACATTTCCGTTCGAAGCAGATGGAGCTTCCAATAATCCCATGTTCTCAGGTGCATAAATTTGATCTTCCGGAAGGTAAAGTAATGAGTTGTCAAAATTTACATTTCCTCCTACAATACCGTATTTTGTATATCCTAACTGACGTGCTTTGAAATCACGGTCACGGATTTGGCTGTACAAACCAAGTTTGATGATTGTCTTTACTTTTTTTACCTCACTTAACGTATAAGCAAGATCTAAACGGTTGTTGATAGAGTTTTCGTTGTTTTCTGAAAAGAACATTCCGCCTGAGTAGTTTGGTCCAACACTTGAGTAAGACATGTTTGCAACATAAGTTGTGTCTAACGGGTTCGGATCTGACGGATCGTTGAATGTTTTTGAACGTGTATAAATGGTTCTTCTCAAACTTGGAATTACGCGTTTCACATTGCTGTAACCTGTTAGCCAGTTCAAACGGATTTTTGCTTTCTCCATGTAATGATCTCCGGATAATTGTCCCGAATAAACAGCGTTACTTGTAAACCAGCGCGCATTTGAACGTAATAATGTAGGGTTTGCCTCTAGCGGATTGATCTCACCCGTACGTGCAATCAGTTTGTCGTCAGAGTTGATAGAATAAATATTCTTGAAACTGATATTGTTGTTCTTGTTTAATTTCAAAGTGAAATTTGCAAGACCGCCCGCAAGAATTTGCTCGTTGTTATTTTGATCATTGTATACATACTCAATTTGTGAAACGTCACTTCCTGTTCCGTTTATATAACCTTTACGAACCGTTTCGTTGTAATTGAATGAACGGGAATAAGTAAGTGCTGTAATTACACCGATTTCTTTTCCGAAAAGTGTATCGTTAAATCCTGCTGAGAACTGAAGACTGTAGTTAGGAGAAAATTTACGGTCCATTAATCCCCATGATGTTGAGAATTGCTGGGCTAAACTTGCTTGTTGCGAAATGGCCACCGGATAATCTCCGTATGCAGGAATAGTGTTTGACATGGAACGAGCTCCGTTATCAACTCCAATCCAGTCCAGTTTACCGCCTTCGTATGTTTTTTGGGGTTTGAACGTTGTAATTGTATTGTAGCTGCCGCCAACACCAATAGAAAAGAATGATCTTTCCGGAATTGATTTCGTATTGATCTGAATAATCCCGCCTGCAAACTCGCCAGGCATATCAGGAGTCGCTGTTTTTGAGATCACAAGATTATCGATCATATTCGATGGAAACATATCGAATGCGAATGCTTTTCTGTCTGCTTCTGTACTAGGAAGCGGAGAGCCATTTAAGTATGCTGCGTTGTACCGGTCATTCAAACCGCGGATAATGGCGAATTTATTGTCCTGTATACTTGCTCCACTCGACATTTTAATAACGTCACCGGTATTGTTTGCCGGAGTTCTTCCTGCTGCAACACCTGAAACTACTTCTGCCATTCCCGGAAGTTCTTTCTGGATAAGTGTTGCGGTTTGGTCTGTGGTTTGGTTCCGTTTAAAGTCAAGAACAATTTGCTCGATGGTATCGCCAAAGGTAAGACTTACATCCAGAATAATCGACTGACTTTCACCAAGTGATATTCCTTTATATGTCTTTGTTGGGAAATCGTTGGTTTTAATATTGATATCATACGTTCCCGGAAGTAATTTTCCGAAGGAATATTTTCCGTCCATATCGGTGAAAATGGACTTTACATTTACTAATTCAACCTGAGCACCCGGGTATGGCTGCGCAAAATCGTCGAGGATTGTACCAGAAATTGTTGCATTTGCTTTACTGTCCGGCTCCTGGCTAAAGAGTGAGAAAGAACATGCTAAGAGAACAATCGATAAAAAGTATTTCATTACATCATTTATTTGATGCAAAAGTCGATGTACTAGATTATTCTAATCACACCTTCGTGTTATTGGATTTTGAGTGAATCATTAAATCTGTGTTACCAAATTTAATACTGGCTTAATATACTGAATCGATTTTGTAAATCATTCCATTCAGTTCGATCTGATCTTTTGGCTGTTTTCCAAGCAGCAACTGGGATAGAGGAGAAGTGGCACCTAATCCGAAGAGAGTAGAGCGATCATCCAAAATTACTTTTCCAAACGGAACACCCAAAAGAAATCTTCCATCTGAAGTTTGTATAATGGAACCAACTGCAATTTTTTGCCGCGATTGAATCTCAAGAAACTGTTTCAATTGACCAACGTGCTGAGATTTGACTGCTTTTGCCAGTTCAAGTTTCACACGTTCCTGCTGGATCATTTCCCGGGCTGTTTCGTATTTGTCGCCGGCAGAGCTTTTTGTTTCGTTGGCCAGATCTAAAATGATGGCATTTAATTCCTGTTCAATATCTTCAACCGAAATCTGAAGTTTTTTCATGGTTTCTGTAAGAATTTCAACTCTATTCATACGCCTTGAAATGTGGTTCAAATAAATCTTTCATTTGAGCCATAACGGTTTCGCCGGAAAAAGTCAATCCGTGCTTGCGAATGGTTTTCGCGTTAAACTGCAAAGCTCCGGAAGTAAATAACTCTATGGCTGTTGCTAATTCTACAGGACTTGATTCGGTCAGCTGAATTCCGAGTGATGGATCCATTTCATAAGCAATTCCAACGTTTGTGGAAATAACAGGCAAACCGCTAATCCAGGCTTCAGCAATTACAATATTGAAAGTTTCATAAGTTGATGTCACTAATACACAATCGTGCTTTTGCATTTCTGCTGCCACTGTCTCCCAATCGCTTGGTCCAATCCAGGATATGGCTTTATCTAATCCGTTTTCCGAACTCCAGTTTTGCCATCTGTCGGTGTCCTGATCGGAGATAACAGTTAGCGAAATCGCTTTGTTCTTGCTGAAAGCTTGTTTGAATCCTTCAAAGAGTAAGTTCGGATCCTTCGTGGCCAAATCTAGTGTGGAAACATGCAGGAAACGGGTTCTGTACTCCTTTTTATCAGCAGCAATTGTGATAAGCTTGGAATCTACGAAGTTTGGTAAAATAGTAGCTTTCGACGTGGGTAAAATACGCTTGATATCTTCTGCCAGTATAGGAGAAACTGCGCAGAATAGTTCAATATGACGACTTGCACGTTTTAAGAACCGTTTATTAAATTGCTTAAACCGGCTGCTGATCTCTTTTCTGTAATAAGATCCATGCTCCA
>CBFGMW010000274.1:0-4624 GCA_965649925.1 uncultured Fluviicola sp. | reverse complement strand
GTTGTCTACCACATCAACATCTGTGAAGTTGGCAATTTTTCCGTTCCAGCCTGATGTGCCAAGCGTTCCGTGATCAAAAGTCATGTAACCGTTTCCATTGAAGCTGGTATTTAACTGGCCTTGATTTGTGACACTGGCAATCAGTCCTTTATTCTGATAATTTCCGCCGGCATAAATGGTTGTAAATCCGCAAGCCAAATATTCATTCGGGCTTTTTTCAATGACTTTTGTGAAGAATGTGGCGCTGTCTGACAGAAAATCAAATGTTGAGAAACCATTCGGAATACTCATGTCGAGCGATCCGTTTGTGTTTACGAATGCAATATAACCTTTGTTTGTTTGACCGTAGCCATTGGATGGAAGTGTGGAGTAGTAAATATTCTCCGGCTGATTGTTTCCGGCCACAAGTAATTTCCCTGAGCTAGTCAAAGCAATGGAGAAAGGTTTGTCGGTATTGTCTGTAGAGAATGTAAATACTCCGTTCGTTCCGAATGTAAGATCTGGTGTTCCGTTTGGATTCAGTTTAAAGAGTACATTCTCAGAAAAATTGGCTGAATCGTAGGTCATAGTTGCCTGATCCCAGGTATGAGAACTCACTAGTGCGTATGCGGTTCCGTTTGCACTGATAGCCATATCAACAAATTGCGAATTTGGAATAGTAGTTTGGGAATATACGCCGTTTGTGCCGTATGTTGCATCAGGAAATCCGTTTGAGTTTAAGCGTACAATTGCAGGTTTCTGACTCGGACCACGTCCGCCTACCAGAAATTGTCCGTTTGGAAGAATGTGCAGGCTTTTTGGAACCGAATACAATCCGCTGGTTCCGAAAACATCGCTAGTTAAGATGTGACCATTGTTTCCAAAAGTCGTATCGAGTGTTCCGTCGGTGTTTAAGCGCATCATTATGAATTGCGAAGCACCGCAGATGCCGTTGGTACAGTATTTCGATTCACCGACCAGAACAATTTTTCCGTCGGCCTGAATTTCCACATCGTATCCCATGCTTGTTTGACCACAGAAATTTTTCGATACGCCATTGTCTCCGAAAGTTGAATCCGGCATTCCGTCTGGCAAATAACGGTAGGTGTACATCCACAGATCGCTGCTGGCGTTGAGATCTCCGGTCATGACCGTAACTATTTTTCCATCCGGTTGAATAGCAACAGCGTTCGATGCACCAAGATTTCCATTGCTGTTAGAATTAGCACCCAAATACGGAATATAGCCGTTCGTGGTGAACGTAGAATCAATTTGCTGAGCGAAAGAATTCATTGTAAGGCACAACGAAAACGTCAAGAGAAGTAATGTCTTTCTCATAGTAGTAATGGGTTTTTAGCAAGACGTGGTTTTATTCAAAAGGTTTGCTTCGATTGAAAAACTTTTTTTTAACGAGCTGAATCAGAGCATTCTGTAAAAGATTTTTTTTTCAATTACTACCAAATTCTATTAAAAGAGGAATAATTCAGTGCATAGAAAAATGACTATCATTGTAAAAACTATACAAATCACCATGAAACCCGATTCCATAGCACTTACTATTTTCTGTATTTCGATGCTTCCTCTTTTGCTGATATATGGTGGAAGGGACCACCCGATGGAGAAGCCGGAACCGATAGAAATTGAACAAGAACGCCAGAGGAAATAACGGTTTATGCAGGATTGAACTTATGATTAATGCCTCTGTATCAGGGGAATTTAGAATTACAATTTAGGACTCGTAGTCACCAAAATCCGGAAACCGGCAAATGAATATCCTTGTTCTTTATACAGTAGCCGTTGGTAGAAAAGCGTATTCGCCTGAATTCCGTTCGGATCTACAATTCCAAGGTAGTAATCTCCACCTATGACACACATATAATCAGGTTCTTTTAACGATTTCACCACTTCTGCCGGTCCGCCAAGTAAATTGAGAATAGGGGAGGTGACGTTGTTTTCTACCCATTCCCGCATCACATAATCTTCCGGGACTTTTATACCTACCGAAGGTTGTAAATTCTGATAAGCCGTATGAATGTGCGTTGCAGCCTGATTTTCTCCGCGACTGTAGACAATAGGATTTATAAGGTTTTCCGGACCAATTTGCGTTTTTACCACCGCCGGAACGCATAATTTCATCGCTGCAGTGTAATCAGTAATCGTTGGGATCGATACCGAATAATGAATAGAAGTATCTTTCGAATTTTTATTCAATTGCTGTGCATACCAATGGCAATAGGCGTTTATTTGTGCCAGATTCAATCCCACAACCGGGTAATTATCGTAGGCAAGATGCCAGAAATAGGAACTCATGTATGTGTTGATCCAGGAATTTGAGTAAGTGGAAGAATCGGCTTTGTATTTAACATAATAATCGTTTGACCAGGAAAGGGTGTCCGGAAAAACCATTACAGCTTCAGTTTCGTTCAATTTGTAAACCAGCTTCCGGATATTAATTTCACGTCGTTGATAAAAGCGTACAGAAACAGGATAATAAACGTGCCGCTGCAGGATCGCTATAGCCAGAGAATCCTCAGCAAGAAACTTTGTTTTATATGCCGTATAATTGAGTGAGTACTTTTTTTCGTTTTCTACGCGATTCTCCGAGAGAACTTTTTTTAGTTCGCGCTGGGAAACGTCCAGAAATTTTACAGCCTGGTAATCGGGCAGAGAATCGTACAGAACGCGCGTAATAATTGAATCGCTCACGTAATTCACAAACTCACGATACATACGGTTGGTAATTTCTGTCTGACCAATAAATGTATTGTTGTCAATTTGAATGGTATTGGCCGGCTGCAGCTTTGAATTCTTCTGTGAGAAGAGAACGGTTGGAAGCAGGAGAATGAGGATGATTGTGTAACGCATGTTTAAAAGTAATAAAAGAATTGCGGTAGGTTACACAATAAATGCCAATTGGCGATACGTTATTCTATTTAACATAAAATGTTCGTTATAAGACGGTTGCGCAACCCCTGAAAGGGTAAATTGCGCCTGTTTTATAACGCATATTATGTCTGAACAGCTTGGGTTTTTTGTTTAGTTTGCGGGCTTCAGAATTTGAAAAGAAAGACAAAGATTCTTTTCGAAGAAAATAAATTGGATTTCGCCCCGTAGGGTTTCAAATTCTGAAGCCCGCAAACACTCTGCGTTACAAATCGGGATTTTGAGGTACGATAAATCAGATAGATTTGTTAGCAGATAAACAAAAAAGAGGGAGGGAAATTTCGGGGGAGCAGTGCTGTTGAATAACCTTAACACTAAATGCAAAAAAGAAATTTACAGGATATCCTTAACGCTTATTCCTAAACCATCCGCAATCTCACATAAATACAAATAGCCTGGATTCACTACACCGCGTTCAAGGCGATTAACACTTGGCTGATCCTTTCCGATAATGTTTGCAAATTCTGTTTGTGTGTATCCTTTTTCAGTACGGATAACTCGAATCTTCGAGCCTAATTCCAAGAGCCTTTTGGCTTCTTTCTCGTTTCTCATTCGGTGAAATTCCGAACGTGAAGCCCATGAATCTATAACAGATCACGCATAATTATGTATTATTTGCTATTATTGCCAAAACTTATAACAAATAACGCATGAAAATTACACTATTTGCAATGGCGCTTGCCATTTTAACATCTTGTTCTTCAAAAGAAACCAAACAAGACAAGATGAGAATCGCTAAAGAAAATGTAGAATCCTATCTAAAACAAAAACTCAAAATAGGAGATGGGATCATTATAGATAGCTTACATGTCATAGATATTGATACATTAAACGAAAAGCAGTCGTTAATCCTGAAGGGCAACTGGCTTTATTCTGAATATGAAAGACAGGTTGAAATAGCTACAAACGAAGATGATCTCTTAAAGAGTTACAAGGGATTAAATATGGATGACTATATTATCGAAGATCAACAAAGAAAGCTCAGCAAAGCAATTGATGACTTTTCTGAAACAAAAGCCAAATATGATGATGTTTCAAAGAAGATAGAAAAAGCCAAATCAAAGCAATACAGGTATCACTTTATAAAAGGAACTCTTTATTTCAGGGAAAATGGCGCCGCCAAAACAATGGATGTAGCTATTCCTGCAAACGAAGCTCTTCAAGCAGTAGAAACCAAGGATATTAAATAGAAGAAAGCGGGTTTAGCCCGCTTTTGTTATTTTAGTGGAAAATACACCGCTATGATTACAAATATGACTGTTGGAGAATTGATATCAGAACTAGAATCTTACCCAAAAGAAATGCCAATTCACTTTGAAGAATACGTCATTTCCAGGATCAGAGAAAAAGGCGACATGTGTCATATAGAGTTAATCACTCAGAATGACCATGCGCACCTTCAACAAGACAAACTGAATGAATAGGCTCATAGCCATTGATAATCAATGATGCGCTTACATTGGCAACATCAAAATCTACAAAGCCGTACGATTCCTTGATTTTACCGTCTACCCACTTTCTAAAGGCGAACCTTTTTTTGCCTTTGCTGTTTACGGCAATTTCAATTCTCCATTCAATTTACGGCAATTTCAATTCTCCATTCAATTTTAGGAGAGGTGATTTCTGTTGAAGGTACATTTTCCATTGCGTTACTTTTTGTGTGGCTGTTTAACATAATATTAATTATAGGACACGATAAGCA
>CBFGMW010000273.1:0-4651 GCA_965649925.1 uncultured Fluviicola sp. | reverse complement strand
CTTAACAGGGTTAACTTATGAATACAATTCAGCATCCTTTAATCCGGGCAGAACAACAGAATCGGTATTTGGAACTACACTAAAGCTTGGGGCAAATATCAAACACCGTTCGAATTGGAGCGGAACCTATGTGCTGTTGCCAAAAATTTCTTCAGATCTAAAAAAAATAATGCATCAGGATTTCCAAATAGGAGCTTATGCCTTGATACAATACGCAAAATCAACACATTTGAATTACAAATTTGGCGTTTACACAAATACTGATTTATTTGGTCCTTTCATTGTTCCTCTGTTGGGAGTTTACTACCTCAGTTCCAACGAGAAACTAGAGGTTAAAGCTGTTTTACCGGTAAACGCAGATATTAACTATTCGATTGCAAAAGATACACGATTGGGGTTCAACTTCAAAGGACAGGTGCGCAGTTATCACCTAAATTCGCCCATTGGTTACGAACAAAATCGTTACCTGGTAAAATCAACGAACGACCTTTACGCCTATTTTCAATATGGTCTGAATAACGGTCTCAACTTCCAACTGGCTTTTGGTCGTTCTTTGGCAAGATCGTATCGTGTATATGATGAAAAAGTAAGCCTGGGCATGCCTCTTTACTATGCTGGAGACACGCGAACTCAGCTGAATACTGATTTCTCTGACGGTTGGTTATTTAAGCTTGCTTTATTCTTCAGATTAAAAATCAATCCTTAGACTCTTCCTGTGATGAGCCTGTTGAAGTATCTTCCTCATCTTCCAGCCATTCAAAGAATGAATCAAAGTTATCGCGGTCTTTTCGTGATGGTCGGCCGGTTCCGTATTCCCTGTACACACTTTGTGCCGATTGATACGTTTTGAATTTTTCAAGCTCAAGCGGATCAGTGATATCGATCAGATAATCAGCAACCAGCTTCGCTCCTATTCTTCTATCCAGCAAGTCTTTTACTTTAAACGAAAATGTTGCGTTATTCTTAAGAATGGAAATACTGTCGCCAATTTTTATTTCTTTGGATGCCTTAACATTCGCACCGTTCAATCGTATTTTTCCTTTCTGAATAAGTTCCGTTGACAAAGAACGCGTCTTCGTCAGGCGGACAAACCACACAAATTTATCTACCCGCAAGCTCATCCCGTAATTTTTTGGTTAATGATTTTACTACAAGATCATAAGAGTTTACGATCATTTCCTGAATCAGCGTTTCTTTGAGGTTTCCTGTAAGATTTACGGTATTCCAATGCGTTTTATTCATGTGCCAACCTGGGGTAATTTCATCGTAGCGTTCACGTAATTCAATGGCCATTTCCGGATCACATTTTAGATTGATCGTATTTGGGTCGTGGATATCAATTAAGGCGTACATCTTGTTCATCACTTTGAAAACAAGGGTTGTTTTATTAAAGGGGAAGGTTTCTTCCGTTCCTTTGAGTTTGGCACAAAATTCAAGGATGCTGTTTAAGTCCATAGATCGAAGATAGTAAATTGATAAAACACCTCCCCGGCTACCTCTCGTAATTTCGCAAAATTACTTTAGGTTGAGGTGAATCGATTCTGAAAGGAATAGTAGTTAAAGCTTTGTTTTACAAAATCTTAAACCCCATCAAACTTAAAGGAATATTACTTCAACCTGAAAAAAGAACAGAAAACTTATTTTACAAAATCACATTTTTGACTATCTTAAATAGAAAACCACTAGGACATTATGGGAACTACTAAAAAACATCCTTATTCAGAATCTGTTTTAGAAATTGCCAGAACAGCGCATAGCCTGGGACATCCGGCAAGATTTACGATACTCAGGCATCTTATGAAACATCATACCGGTACTCCTTCCGATTTTTGTATGCTGACATCTTTATCCAAACCAACAATCACTCAACATTTGAAAGAAATGGAAGAAGCACAAATCATTTACCGGGATTATATGTTTATGGAGTCAAGAGTTTTCTTAAATAAAAACGCAAGAAAAAGAATCCAAAAAATGATGAATTCAATATCCCTCGACTAATTCTGTAACTTTGTACAAAACACGTATCTATGTCGGTGAAACAACCTTTGTTTTGTGATGATTTATTGAACAGAAAACGCTTTGAGACCAGAGTTGTTCATGTTGGAAAAGTAACGCTTGGTGGTAGCAATCCGGTTCGGGTGCAATCTATGACAACCACCGACACCATGGATACTCAGGGATCTGTTGAGCAAAGTATTCGCATGATTGATGCTGGTTGCGAATTGGTTCGGTTAACGGCTCCAAGTAAAAAAGAGGCGGAAAACCTGGGTGTTATCAAAACAGAACTCGTGAAACGAGGGTATGACACACCACTGGTAGCAGACATTCATTTCACACCAAACGCTGCGGAAGTTGCTGCACGTCTGATTGAAAAAGTTCGCGTGAACCCGGGGAACTATGCCGACAAAAAGAAGTTCGAAGAAATTGAATACACCAATGAAGCCTATCAGTCCGAATTGGTCCGAATTGAAGAGAAATTTACTCCACTCGTTTTAATCTGTAAAGAAAACGGTACAGCCATGCGCATCGGAACAAATCACGGATCTCTTTCAGATCGTATTTTAAGCCGTTTTGGCGACACTCCACAAGGAATGGTTGAATCTGCTATGGAATTCATCGACATCTGTCGTAAAAACGATTACCACGAACTAGTTATTTCCATGAAAGCAAGTAATACACTTGTCATGGTTCAGGCATACCGATTACTCGTTGCGCAAATGCGTGAAAAGGGAATGAACTATCCCCTGCATCTTGGGGTGACGGAGGCCGGTGACGGTGAAGACGGAAGAATTAAATCTGCGGTTGGGATTGGAGCATTGCTGGAAGATGGTATTGGAGATACAATTCGTGTTTCACTAACAGAAGATCCGGAAGCAGAAATTCCGGTTGCACAAAAACTATTATCCAAATTTGAAGACAAGCCAGTAAACGTATCCACTGCTAAAATTGATTCACCAATTAACTATTATCATTATAACCGAAGAAAATCGCAAATTCTAAACAAAATTGGCGGAAGTAAGTCACCTGTTGTCGTTTCGAATCTTTCCAAACAATTGGAAATTAAACCTGCGAATTTCTTTTCATTGGGATATAGCTACTCGATAGAGCTTGATAAATGGAATATCAGCGACATGGCTTCAGATTACATCTATATCGGTTCGAATGAAATCGATTTCGAGATTCCAGGAACAATAATCATTCTTCAGGATTTAGAAACATGGAAAATCAACAGAAAGCCAAATCACCTACCAATTTGCTCGTTGATTGAATACGAATCTTCCCTGCCTTCTGGAACGCTCATTCGATTGAATGCCCATGGACAGATCAATTATTCAGAGCTTCCACAAGAAGGTGTAGTATATGTAATCGAATCAGAAGAGTTGAATAACACACAGCTTATTCGCAATATTCAATACAATTTTATAGAAAACGGAATAGAATCACCGGTAATTCTGCATTTCTCCTATATTTCAACAGACCTGGAAACAGTTCAGCTTTTTGCCGGATCCGAAGCGGGAATTCATTTCATCGATGGTTTTGGAGATGGAATATGGATTGATGCACCCATTCCGAATCGAGATCTGACATCACTATCCTTCGGAATTTTACAGGCAACAAGAACCCGTATATCAAAAACAGAATACATTTCCTGTCCATCCTGTGGAAGAACTCTTTTTGATCTGCAGGAAACAACAGCCAAAATACGCCAGAAGACAGAACATCTGAAAGGGGTGAAGATTGGAATAATGGGTTGCATTGTAAACGGTCCCGGAGAAATGGCCGATGCGGATTATGGTTACGTAGGAAGCGGCCCTGGCAAAATTCACTTGTACAAAGAGAAAACGATCGTTAAGAAAAACGTGGCTGAAGAAAACGCGGTTGATTCACTGATTGAGTTGATAAAGGAAAACGGTGATTGGGTAGAGCCGGTATAAAAAATAAAGCTTAAAAAGTACCTCAACTCAGTTCAGCAGCATTTTGATTAAAAAACCATTCGAAACGTTAGAAATTTCACTTGATTTACCGACAGATCAGCATCCTGGCAAGGTGTTTCCCTTTCAGAAAGAGCAAGAAGCCCGGAAAACCACTGAAAACAGCCTATTTTCTAAAAATGTAGATCTGCGAACTATAGTTTCCGTTCTTCGCTTTCATATTTGATAGCAACCCGATTCGAAAGGCGTTAAACAAAGAACCTCCTTTATATTTTTCGCTCAACATGGAAACATAGTAAGAATCGAATTTCATCGGAAGCATTTTCTCAAATTTCAAACCTTTATTTTCAACTAATTTTATAATAACATCCGGAGCAAAATGATACAAATGTCGTGGCACGTCATAAGCAGCCCAATACTCTTTGTAATATTCCGCATCAAAAGACGTATAGTTAGGAACAGCTATTACCAAAACACCATCCTTTTTCAACGCACCAATTATAGATTCCAACTCAGTGTTCAACTCAAACACATGCTCTAAAACATGCCACATTGTAATCGCATCAAAACGTTCCAGACCAAGAGAAGAAAGTTCAGACAAAGGAAGAAGGTCAACTGTATTTAATTCCTTTGCAACTATACGTGCATCTTCATCAGGCTCAAGACCGAGAACGGTGAACCCCTCATCTTTGGCGCGTTTTAAGAAATGACCCGTTCCA
>CBFGMW010000272.1:0-4667 GCA_965649925.1 uncultured Fluviicola sp. | reverse complement strand
TCCGGCTCCTATGATTCCTGTTTTCATGATAATTGGGAATGTTTAATGAGTTGAAATGCCCGTTCGAATGTTTCTTCTGCGGCGCACAATGAAATCCGGATAAATTGTCCTCCCTCAGTTCCGAAAATGAATCCAGGAGTAAGGAATACACCAGCTTCGTACAATAGTTTATCTACAAATTCTTCTGTGTTGCAATTGTCCGGAATTTTGGCCCAAACAAACAGTCCAATCTGTTCTTTCGAATAGGAGCAACCCAGAAAATCAAGGATTTGTTCTGCCAGTTGTTTTCGTTTTTTATATACTTCGTTTTGTTCCTGATGCCAATCGGAAGGATTTGAAAGTGCAGCAATTGCCGCATTTTGAATTCCCAAAAATATCCCGGAATCCATGTTGCTTTTCACTTTCAGGACGGTATCAATATAAAACGATGAGCCACACAACCAGCCAATTCTCCAGCCTGCCATGTTGTGCGATTTACTCAGAGAGTTGAGTTCCAGGGCAACTTGTTTTGCTTCCGGTATGCAGAAAATCGACAGCGGTTCTTCGTTTAGAATTGTGCTGTACGGATTGTCGTTTACCAGCAGGATTTCATGCTTTAACGCAAAATCGACCAATTTACGGAACAAAACTGTTGAACCATTTTTTCCGGTTGGCATGTGCGGATAATTGAGCCACATGATTTTTACTTTCGATAAATCCGTCTTAGCAAGTTCGTCCAGATCAATCTCCCAATTATTCTCAGCTTTCAGGTCGTAAGTTCTTATTTTGGCACCAACTAAATTGGAAGCCGAACTGTACGTGGGGTAACCGGGATTTGGAATAAGCACTTCATCGTCCGGGTTCAGAAAAGCCATTGAAATGTGCATGATTCCTTCTTTTGATCCCATCAATGGTAAAATTTCATGTTCACTGCTAAAAGCAATTCCGTAAGTGGAATCCATCCATGAACTCAATGCGTTCCGAAGAGCAGGAGTTCCACGGTAACTTTGGTAACCATGATTATTCGGTTGAACCGCAGTTTCGGTTAATGCCTGAATTGTTTGTGGGGAAGGAGCCAGGTCAGGACTTCCGATTCCCAAATTGATGATTTGTTTTCCGCTTTTTCGGAGTTGTTGTATTTCTGCCAATTTTTTCGAAAAGTAGTATTCTTCTACCTGTTGAAGTCGTTTTGCCGGAGCTATGATGTTCTTAATTATTGAGATTTCCATTCCAATTTGCTTTTTTGTAGGTTCCGAGTACAGCGAGCTGACTCACACTTTTTTTAATTTCCTTTAATGATTCATCAAAACAGCTGCGATATCGCCATTCCAGATCTATATGAAACGCATATTCGTAGGGCTTTCCGAGAATTGGAACCGATTGGATCTTTGTGAGATTGATTTCTTTGTTTTTGAAAACCATCAGGATTTCGGCTAACGAACCGGGATGGTGATTGAGTTCAAGAAACAGAGATGCTTTGTTGTGCTCTTCAGATTGAACCGGAGTTTCACTTAATACCAGGAACCGGGTGTAATTCGCTCTGTTTGTTTCAATTCCGCGAGCCAAAACATCTAGTTTGTACAATTTTGCCGTCAGTTCATTGGCAATTGCAGCATCATGCTCAAAATTGTTTTCACGAATTCTCTTTGCAGCCAGCGCTGTGTCTTCCATCTCAATACATTCAATCAGGTGAAGTTGGTTGATGAAAACTTCACTTTGCTTAATTGCCATGTGATGTGATGAAATTCGTTTGATATTGCGAAGTTCTGTTCCCGGAAGTGCCAGTAAATGGAGCTGAATTGGTAAATAGATTTCCCCACAAATTGAAAATTGGAATTCCTGAAGCAGTGCGTAATTCGTTAAAATACTCCCGGCAATGGTGTTTTCAATAGCCATAACAGCAAAATTGCTCGACCCATCTTTCAAAGAATTACAGAGTTCGCGAAAACTCAAACATTCGAGCACGTCAATTTCGTTTCCAAAATACTGTTGTGCTGCCATTTGATGAAAACATCCCTGAATTCCCTGAATTCCAATTGTTCGTTGTTTGTTCATTTTAGTGCAAAAAAAAATCCCGATCTGCTTTTGGCCGACCGGGATTCGTGTATTAATATGTTTAGAACAACTACAGCAAACCTGGGGCCTCTTGAAGAGTCCAGAAAAAATAGCTGTTGAAATATGTGTTCATTTTGATCATCGGGAGCAAATGTAAATAAAAATATTTTAACCGAAACAATTTATTTGTGTAAATAATTTAACAAAAAAATAAAGGTTTTCCGAAAGCTGCCTAATCGCAGATTGTTCCTTTATGTTCGGTATGCTGATACTGTTGTTCCAGCTCTTCCAATTCTTTCAATAACTCGGCAGATGGAGGAGTATTGGTTAATGAACTCAAATCCGGCTGACCTGCATCAACCCAGGCGGTGTACCAAATAGAGCCCACTGAAATAATTGCATCTCGCATTCTTCGTTCCACCATTCCGTTCATCATGGTTTGATAGGTGTCGCAAAATTCTTTGGAGTAGGTTTGAATAATAACATTTCCACGTTGTTCGTAGGTGTATTTCATGTCAGTAGGAAGCGAATCTGTCAGTAATTTTTCCATCGAAAGAACAGAATCTACCGCATTATTTGATTCTTCAACTGCTTCCCATGCAAAATCAAGAATGGAAGGAACGTATACTGATTTGCCTACGAAATAATCGTAATCCTCAGCGTTGAGTTCCACAATGCGGCTTTCCCATAAACCATGAATTCCTTTTTGTCCGGTTAACTGGCCGTTGTAATTTTCGGTTGTGTGGAGCGGAACATGCGCATCGCCGATGTAATGTCCAATCTCGGCTGCATTTTTCAGGATCAGATCTATGTTTTTGGATTCGAATGCTTTTTGCAGGCGATACTTCATGAAGTAAATATGCCAGGGCACAATTCCGTATGTTTGGAGCGTATCTTCAGTGAATTTGGCAACCGCATCGTCCCATTTTCGCGGAACGCTGTCGAATGCATGTTCACCGTAATGATCAATATCAATGTAATGTCGCTGTGCTTCTCCTTCTACGGCATACCTGCGCATATCCGGATCAACAGCGTGATCGGTAATGAATTCAATGTTTTCTTTGAAAAAGCCCAACATTTCCGGAGGCAGTGTAAAAACCGCCATCCTGTTGATACGTTTATGTCCGTAGAAACCCCAAACTGCGGGTTTGACGATTGGTAATGGTAGCGGATTTCCTTGTGAAACAAAAGGAAACAGGAGTAGTGTTACAACGAGTGTAAGTTTAAATCTTCGATATGTCGACCAGTTTACCATCCTTTAAAATCGGAATCACATTTGTTTGATTTGGTGTCAAACAATACTTGATGTCCTCGTTCAAATTTAAATTTTTTAATCTACGTCTGTGTGAACTTGATTTTAAATATCCTAAATAATTGTTTTGCGCCGACAAGAAAAGGTATTTAGCTGCAATTGAGGAGTCTTCTGTTGAAATGAAATTTCCGGTATTGATTAGGAAATCGCTAATTGCACCTGCACAAATTGTATCTTCCAGGTTAAATTTATCTTGCCAGCCTGAACAAAGACAAAGTACATTTTTGTCTTGTTTACTCAACCATTCGCTCAAATAATCCAGGTTCAGGAATGAACCAACTACTACTATTTCAGCGTCTTTCGCAACGTGTAATGATTTAGTTCCGTTCGTAGTTGTAAGAACTACATGCTGACCTTTGAAATCTTCATTCATGTAACTGAAAGGTGAATTTCCGAAGTCGAAACCTTCAACGATCTGGCCTTAGCGTTCGGCACCTGCAAGGAATCCTTTTTGCTTGTATTCCCAGGCTTCTTCAACAGTTGGCACGGGTGTTATTGATTCAATTCCATTGTGAAATGCGGCACAAATTGCTGATGTTGCGCGTAGTACGTCAATTACAACAACAATTTCGTATTCTCCCTTAAAATATTCATATTCTCCCGGTGTAAAGCACACCTCAATTCGTTTACGCGTATCGTTCATAACTGGCGCAAAGATAAGGATAAACTCAAAAGTCAAAAGTAAAAAGGCGAAAACCCTGCTGTCAATGGGAAATATCAATTATGAATGCCGGAATTATCAAGGGTCAGACAATTTTACCTTCTTGATAATTTATAATTAACTCATTGGTAATTCTTTCCTCGTTCCTCTCAAATAGTGAATTTCAACTCGCCTTTTTCAATACTTAGCGGTGATTCAAAATTCGAGACAAATAAT
This sequence comes from uncultured Fluviicola sp., assembly GCA_965649925.1. Taxonomy (GTDB): domain Bacteria; phylum Bacteroidota; class Bacteroidia; order Flavobacteriales_D; family Crocinitomicaceae; genus Fluviicola. The sequence continues at coordinate 444 of CBFGMW010000272.1, read as the reverse complement.
CCTCCGGTTCCCAGTCCCTGCGGCATTTTTACATCCAGGATTCCTGCAAACTGAGCAATGGCATTTAAACCGATGTTGCTTTCCAGGGCAGATGTGATCCACCAGCCGATTTTCCGTTCATTCGCCAACTGAATCCATTCCTGTGAACCGATAAATCCTCCGTGAAGGCTTGGTTTCAGAATAATGTATTGCGGCTGAATATCGTCTAAAAGCTGTTCTTTCTCTTTTCTAAGATTGATTCCGATCAATTCTTCGTCGAGTGCTATAGGAACCGGAGTGATTTTACACAATTCATGCATGGCATCTTGCTGACCAGCCATAATGGGTTGTTCAATACTGTGTAAATCGAATTGAGCTAGTTGTTCTAGTTTGTATAATGCATCATCCGGTGTAAAACTCCCGTTTGCATCTACGCGAAGTGTTATCTGATCTGCAGAAAACTGG
>CBFGMW010000271.1:0-4675 GCA_965649925.1 uncultured Fluviicola sp. | reverse complement strand
ATATCCGGAAGATTTCTTCAAATCTGAAAACACAGTGAGCTTCGAGGAAGGCTCAAAAACCCGTGACGATGCTTATTGGGCAGCTCACAGGCATGTGGAATTAAGCAAACAGGAAAACGGAATTGATGAAATGGTTGATTCACTGAATGCCGATCCGTTCTTCAGCTTCCTGAAAAACTTTACCTACATGGCATCCACCGGTTATTATCCTTTAGGTAAAATTGAAATAGGATCTGTTCACGCTTTGGTTGCATTCAATCCTGTTGAAACCTTCCGCACCGGAATGGCCATCAGAACATCCAATAATTTCTCGCGCACCATTGAGCTTGGCGGCCGACTGTATTATGGTTTCGGAGATGAGCGCTTTAAATATTCAGCGACTCTGCGACTCAATCTTTCAAAACGAAAGCGCGCGTTACTCAACGGGTATTATGTTTATGATATCGAACAACTCGGTCTTTCTCCAACTGCCGCATCAATAGGAAGTACATTCAGTTCCCTTTTACGAACGGGGCCACTCGATAAATTAACCATGGTTGGAAAAGGCGGACTGAGTCTTGAAAAAGATTTTGGAAAAGATATTGTTCTGTTCACCGGGTTAGAGTGGAAAGAATATACTCCGCTTGGTTTGGCAGTTTATCAGCGCTACAATAAGGAAGGGGTGATCGAAAATATTTCCCGTATTCAAACCGCTGAAGCTACGGTACGCTTGCGTTATTGTAAAGACGAAGAGTTTATTTCAGGAGCATTTGACCGTTCTGCAATGACATCTATGCATCCCATTTTCAGCGTTCAGGGAATTTTTGGGATCAAAGGGATATTCGGAAGTGAATATGATTACCAAAAACTAGAGTTTTCCATGGAACACACGCGTACTATCGGAGTTTTGGGAAGGTTGCGTTACGGTTTCAATGCCGGATACATTCATGGAACTGTGGCTTATCCTTTCCTGAAAGTGCACGAAGGAAGTCAAAGTTACTGGCTGTACACCAACTCGTTCAACCGGATGAGTTACTTCGAATTCATTTCAGACCAATACGTTGGGGCTTTCCTGGAGCAGCACTGGCAGGGATTGTTCTTCGACCGGATTCCATTGGTTAAAAAACTGAAATGGCGCCTGGTTTCAACTGCGCGTGCTACATACGGAAGCCTTTCTGATCGCCATAATTCCGCAATGATTATCCCTGATTTCACCCGGAGATTTGGTAACACACCTTATGTGGAAGCATCTTTAGGAATTGAAAACATTTTCAAAGTTGGTCGTATAGATGTTGTTTGGCGTTTGACGCATATATATCCCGGAATTTCACCTATTGGAATTCGCGCCCGCTGGTCGCTTAATTTTTAAATCGCGTATGCAGATTTTTTCTTTTTTTATCAGTACTATTATCTCGTTCTTATTTTACAGGCCTTTTGTGTATTTCATTGCATGCGAAAAGGAAACTCACAACAATGGATTTGGCTAATAGTTTTCCTTCCGGCAATTGGTTGTTTCGTTTATCTCTTCACTGAAGTAGTCACAAAAAACCAGGTGAAGTCTGTTACAAGTAATGTAGAATCTGTTATACGCCCACAAGGCAGAATACGTGATCTGGAAGAAGCTTTTAAATTTTCAGACAGTTTTGAGAACCGGTTGCTCTTAGCACAGGCTTACCATAATTCGGGAAGAACGGACGAAGCAATTAAACTATATGAAGAAGGCAAGCAGGGTGTTTTCGCGAACGATACGCATTTGATAGTCTTGCTTATAGAAGCATATTTTGAAAAAGAAAGGTATTCCGACATTTGTACAATTGCAGCAGTAATATCCAATCATCCGGATTTCAAAAAATCACATTCAAGAATATTGTTTGCTCTATCGCTTGAGAAATGCCAGGACATACAAAGTGCCGAAGAACATTTGGCGTCTTTTCAAGCCCGCTATTCTGATTTCGAAGGGAAATATGAATATGCCTGTTTTCTGATTCGACACAACAAACGGGAGCAAGCCGTAAAGATCCTCGAAGACGCAAAAGAAGAAAGTTCACGTATGACACGTGGTGAAAGAAGAAACCATGATTATTGGATCAGGCAGTCGTTAAATAAGCTCCAAGAAATGAGCAAGTCTCCGGTATTGTCATAATCCGGTCAAAAGTCATAGCTTTGTACCCGCGTGAAACTGTATACAGAACATATTAAGAAGACTTATAAAGGTCGGCCGGTTGTAAAAGGCGTTACCATTGAAGTAAACCAGGGAGAAATTGTTGGTTTGCTCGGACCAAACGGAGCCGGTAAAACAACCTCTTTCTATATGATGGTTGGGTTGGTGAAACCAGACGAAGGAAAAGTATTTCTGGATGATACAGAGATTACGCATTACCCTATGTACCGCCGTTCACAACTGGGCATTGGTTATTTACCGCAGGAAGTTTCCGTATTCCGTAAACTGACTGTAGAGGACAATATCCTGGCTATTCTTGAGATGACTGATCTTTCAAAGCCACAGCGCAAAGAACGTTTGGAACAGCTGCTGGAAGAATTTTCATTGACCAACGTTCGTAAAAACCTTGGTAACAGATTGTCGGGTGGTGAGAAAAGGCGTACTGAAATTGCACGAGCCCTGGCAACTAATCCGAAATTCGTTTTATTGGATGAACCTTTTGCAGGCGTGGATCCGATTGCGGTAGAAGACATTCAGAGCATTGTTTCGGAGCTTAGGAAAAAGAATATCGGAATTCTGATCACCGACCACAATGTTCAGGAAACACTTTCTATTACAAACAGAGCCTACTTGCTGTTTGAAGGAAGTATTCTGAAATCGGGAACTGCCGAAGAGCTTGCCAACGATGAACAGGTTCGTAAAGTTTATTTGGGACAGAATTTTGTGCTGAGAAAACCGTTGTAATTACGGAAAATCAATATGCGGCGCCATTTTCCCGTCTAACCGGTAATTCGTAATTTCCAATTCATAATTCGATATTGGAGTCTGTGCCGTCAGCCCGAGTGATTTCGGTCTGCTAGCGGCGGATCAAAATATTATTGAAGACAAGGCACAAAAAAAAGCCTCTTGTGGGAGAGACTTTAGTTTTCCTTTGGAATTTTGGTTTATTTAGACGCTAAATCTGAATTCTCAGTTTGATCTACGCTTCCGTAAGCTTCGCAGTGACCTCCTTTAGAAGAACCACAAGATGCTACTACTGTTAATAACGCTGCTACAGCGGCTAATGCAAAAAATCTTTTCATCATCTTATTACTTTTTTATAGTTCAACTAGTTGGTGTTCGTAATACAAATCTATTACTTTTAACGTTAATAGAAAAGTATTATTATCCACAACGGGTATTTGAAATTGTTGAAACACTGTTTTATACGGATGAATTGTCGCTTTGGCTTAGTATTTTACTTACTTTTTTTTACTTCGGTATTTTCCTGGTCTCAGTCTACGGCGAAATTCAATATCAGCGACTTAAAAACCATTACAAAGCAGCAATCTGTTGAGTTTTTCGGGCAGCTGGAGCTGGAAATCAAACTAAACGATCTCCGGCAGCTTGCCTATAAAAGGGGATTTATAGGCTTCTCCATCGACAGTATTCAAAAGGTAGATTCATTAAATTCAGTAGTTCACGGATCGCTTGGACCAAAATACAAATCCATCCGGCTTTTTTTCTCCGATTCGAGTCAACTGGCAATGCGCAATGTTGGAATCAATGTTGTTCGATCCCGAAATTCGGTTGTTCCTACCAGTCCCGAAGCAATCGGAAGTTATCTGAGTTCTGTTGTAGAAGCTTTCGAAACACAGGGTTTTCCTTTTATTCGTCTGCAGTTTGATTCTTTATCTGTCACCGATGGAAATCTAAGCGTGGTTTTAAACGTAGATCCCGGACCCACCATTTATTGGTCGCGGGTAGAAATTGTGAGTGCGAAAGACAAATTCTCAGAACGATTCATAGAAGCCTATTTTCATATCCAGAAAGGTGCACTTTTCAACCAGGAAGACCTGGACCAGCTGCCGTCACGGATGAGACAACTGAGTTTCCTGAAAGAAACAAAGCCATCCGAATTACTTTTCACCAATGAAGGAGCTGTTCTATTTCTCTACCTGGCATCAAAACCGGTTTCTTCTTTCAGCGGAACTGTGGGTTTACAACAAGATCCTGTTACATTAACTACTCAATTTACCGGGGATATCCGCCTGAAACTCCTGAACAGCTTTAAACGCGGCGAATTATTCGAATTATCCTGGCGAAGTATCCAGGCAGGAAGCCCGCAGTTGAAAATGAATGCCAGTATTCCGTTTCTTTTTAAAACACCGTTCGGAGTAGATGGTAATTTCAATCTTTTCAAACGCGATTCATCGTTTCTTGAATTAAAAGGGAGTTTCGGTGTGAATTATTATTTGTCTTCCGGAAATCAACTGAAAGCATTTTATCAGCGAAATTCATCCAACGTATTAAGCGGTTCGAGCTCTTTGCTCAATTACGGTTCTGCAACAAGCAATCAATACGGTTTGAGCGTTCAGCACCAGGAAGTTGATTATATTCCGAATCCGAAGAAAGGTTCCATCTGGTCTGTAACCGCTGCAGCCGGAAACCGAACATTAACCAAAGACAGTGTAACTACCGAGAGCTTAATTTACAGTACTTCCGCGAAAGCCGATTTGTTTGTTCCGCTCGGAAAACGATTTGTTTTTAAGCTGA
>CBFGMW010000270.1:0-4678 GCA_965649925.1 uncultured Fluviicola sp. | reverse complement strand
TTCGATTTCCCAATCGAATCACTCAGTCTGACGGTGTTCATTTTTTCGTTGATTAACCTTTTTTTAACGTTACCCGGTGGGTTAATAGTTAACTTTACGAACTATTAACAGGGTAACTATGCAAAATGACTGGCCGTTAGGTCGCATGTTCAGTTTTCTTACGAAGCAATATATCGGTGAAATGGCGCTTCGAATGAAAGACACGCCAATAGAACGCTATTATTTTCCTCTTTACCTGATCGGGAAAAATTCCGGAAAGATTAGTCAGCAGGAATTGGCAGACGAACTTCTGATGGATAAAGTCAGTCTCGTTCGAATTCTTGACCTACTTACCAATGACGGTTACGTTACCCGAACAGTGAACCCAAACGACAGAAGACAGCACCTCCTGAGTTTAACCGAGAAAGCCCAACCCTGGCTGGCAAGAATCAAACAAAGCTTACTTGATACCAACGAACATTTTTTAGGCCTTCTACCCGAAGAAAATCGTCAGCTTTTCAGCGAAACACTACAACTGCTTATTTGTAAAACCAAAGATTTACCCATTGAAGACATTGAAATATTTTATAACAGACCGAAAGATGATATTACTGAAAAATAGCCTGATAATGGTATTCGCAGCCACACTTTTAGCTTCCTGCGGATCAGACGAAAAAGAAGCCGGGAAAAACGGTCCGCCGCCAACCATGACAGTTGATGTGATAGAACTGAAAGGCGCTGAAATTGCGAATGTTATTTCTGTCCCCGGATCAGTTATTCCCGGAGAACAGGTAGATGTTTTTAGCGAAGTTTCCGGCAGAATTGAGCGAATTGCATTTAAAGAAGGCCAAATAGTGACAAAAGGCTCTGTGATCCTTCAGGTTGATACAGATATTCTGCAGGCCCAGCGTGGCGAACTGCAGGTAAACCTGAAACTGGCGCAGAAAGATGAAGCAAGGAAGAAATCATTGCTTACCGCAAAGGGAATTAGCGCCGAAGAATATGAAAAATCGGAAGCAGAGCTGGAAAACATCCGGGCTCAAATAGCGCTGATCAATGTTCAGATCTCGAAAGCAACCATTCGCGCTCCGTTTACCGGAAGAATCGGATTGCGCCAGGTAAGTGTCGGAGCATTCATCTCCCCTTCTACCCTCATTACAACGCTGGTACAGGAAAATCCGGTGAAAATTGAGTTTTCAGTTGCCGAGCGTTACGCTTCCAACGTAAAAACAGGACAAACAATCAACTTCCATACGCAAAACGGAAATGAACAGTATACAGCAAAAGTGTACGCCTTTCAACCAAAAGTAGACGAAGGAACACGCATGTTAAAAGTACGTGCTGAAATGAAAAATAACGGGAAACTAATTCCGGGAATTTTCGTGGCAATAGACTATGACCTGGGCTTTGAAGAAAATGCCTATATGGTTCCGGCTGAAAGTGTAGTTTCAATTTTGAACGGACAAAAAGTATACGTTGTAAGAAACGGATTAGTAGTTGAAGTTCCCGTACAAATTGGCGTACGAACTGCAGATGATGTGCAGATTATCGGTGAATTAGAAGACGGTGACAAAGTGCTTATTTCAGGACTTCTTGCAGTAAAAGCAGGTATTCCGGTTAAAACAAAATTGGTGAAATAATGAATTTACCTTCTACAAGTATAAACAGGCCCGTTCTAACAATTGTACTTTCTATTCTGGTTGTTATTTTCGGAATAATTGGCTTCTCGTATCTTGGTGTGCGCGAATTCCCCTCTGTTGATCCGCCAATTATTACAGTTACCACAAATTACGGCGGGGCAAATGCAGAAGTAATTGAATCGCAGATTACAGAACCGTTAGAGGAATCAATTAACGGTGTTTCCGGAATTCAAACCATGACTTCAACAAGTTCAGATGGCAGAAGTACCATTGTGGTTGAATTCGATTTGAGCATTGACCTGGATGCAGCTGCTAATGATGTTCGCGACAAAGTTTCTGCAGCCGTTCGAAATTTACCGCAGGATGCCGATCCACCGATAGTTGTAAAATCGGATGCGAATGCAGAATACATTTTCTCTTTGACTGTTCAATCGGATAAGCGAAACTTATTACAATTGACGCAGCTTGGAAACGACATGTTCAAAGAGCGTTTCCAAACCGTAAAAGGTGTAAGTAATGTTACCATCTGGGGAGAAAAGAAGTATTCCATGAAGTTGAATCTCGACCCGGAAAAAATGGCGGGGTACAACTTAACTGCGCTCGATATTCAGCAAGCTCTTTTAGGCCAGAACGTAGAATTACCTTCGGGAAGAATTGAAGGAAACACCGTTGAAATGACCATTCGTACTTTTGGCAGGTTGACAACGGAAGAGGATTTCAACAACATGGTGGTCTCCAATAGCGGAACCCAGATTGTTCGGCTGAAAGATGTTGGAAATGCTGCTTTATCTCCTGAAAACGAACGCACACTGCTTCGCGGAAACCATGGAACACCAATGATTGGTATTGCAGTAATGCCTCAGCCAGGAGCAAATTACATTGAAATAGTAGATGAGCTTTACAAGAAAATAAATCAAATTAAGAAGGAACTCCCTAAAGACGTAAAACTCGGAATTGCACTCGACACTACTAAAAACATCAAAAAAGCCATTTCAGAAGTTGAAGAAACTATCCTGCTTGCCTTTGGTTTGGTGGTACTCATCATTTTCCTTTTCCTGCGCGATTGGAGAACAACGCTCATTCCGATTATCGCCATTCCGATTTCATTGATCGGAACCTTCTTCCTCATGTATGTTGCAGGATTCTCCATTAACTTATTAACGCTTTTGGGAATTGTTCTGGCAACAGGATTGGTCGTAGATGATGCCATTGTTGTCATGGAAAACATTTTCGCCCGCGTGGAAAAAGGACAAGATCCGAAAGAAGCCGCTCATGAAGGTTCAAAGGAAATTCTCTTCGCCATTATTTCTACAACGGTGGTACTCGCCTGTGTATTCCTTCCGGTAATTTTCTTACAAGGGTTAACCGGTCGTTTATTCCGTGAATTTGGAGTAGTGGTTGCCGGATCCGTAGTTATTTCGGCATTCATTTCCCTGACACTGACTCCAATGATGAGTTCACGTATTCTGAAAAAGAATGAAAAACACTCACGTTTCTACAGAATGACAGAAAAGTTCCTTGACGGAATGATGAACGGCTATAAGAAAACCCTCGTCAGATTCATGAAACGTCCCTGGATTTCTTTTATAATCATGTTCTTCTGCTTGATCTTGATTTACTTTTCCGGAAGTGCATTACAAAGCGAATTAGCGCCAATGGAAGATAAAGGCCGCTTGCAGTTAATGTCGAATGCGCCCGAAGGAACGTCGTTTGACAGAATGGATCAACATCAGCGTGAATTGATTGAATTTGTAGATACCATGGCGGAAAAAGACAATATTCTGGCTGTTACTTCGCCCGGATTTGGAGCCTCTGTTTCCGTGAATCGTGGATTTATTCGCTTGAACTTAGTTCCGAAAGATCAGCGTACACGTTCTCAGCAGGAGATTGCAGATGCCCTGATGGTAGAGCTTTCGAAACACAATTTTGCACGAAGTTTTGTTATCCAGGAACAAACCATTGGTGGAGGACGAAATGCCGGTTTACCGGTTCAATACGTTTTGCAGGCGCCTGATTTTCCGAGTATGAAAAAAGTGCTTCCTGAATTCCTTGCAGCAGCTAGCGCCGATCCGGCATTTAAAGTTGTCGACGTTGACCTGAAATTCAATAAACCGGAATTACAGGTTGTTATAGATCGTGATAAAGCGGCTTTCCTTGGGGTCGACGAAATGGATATTGCCCAAACTATGCAAATGTATTTCTCCGGGCAGCGCTACGGATATTACATCCAGAACGGGAAACAATACCAGGTAATTGGCCAGGCATTCCGCGATAACAGAAACGATCCCTCGGATCTTGGAGGAATTAATGTTCGAAATTCCCGGGGTGAAATGATTCCATTGGAAAATGTGGTTACATTGAAAAACGAATCGTCTTCTCCCGCATTATTCCGCTACAATCGGTATGTTTCGGCAACGGTTTCAGCTCAGCCCAACGATGGATTAACAGTTGGTGACGGAATTGCAGCTATGGACAAAATTGCGGAGAAAGTACTGCCTGAAAGTTTCTCACACAGTTTGTCCGGTACCTCAAAAGAATTCTCGGAAAGCGGAAGCAGTGTCCTATTCGCATTCGGATTAGCCGTTATTTTGGTTTTCCTGATCCTGGCAGCACAATTTGAAAGTTTCACTGATCCGATAATCATTATTTCTACCATCTTTTTAGCATTGGCCGGAGCATTATTATCTCTTTGGTTAACCGACCAAACCTTAAACATTTTCTCTGAAATCGGAATTATCGTTTTGGTTGGTTTGGTCACCAAGAACGGAATTTTGATTGTGGAGTTTGCTAACCAGCGTAAAGAAGAAGGATTGAGCAAACTCGATGCAGTAATTGATGCAGCAGCTTCCCGTTTCCGGCCAATTTTAATGACAACGCTGGCAACAATCCTGGGGGCCCTGCCTATTGCCCTGGCATTGGGAGACGCTTCCACAAGCAGAATTCCAATGGGAATTTCAATTGTTGGCGGACTGGCATTCTCCCTTGTACTTACCTTGTACATGATTCCGGGTTTATACATTTACCTTAGTTCGAAGAAGAAAAAAGCATGAAAAATATAC
>CBFGMW010000269.1:0-4685 GCA_965649925.1 uncultured Fluviicola sp. | reverse complement strand
TCCAAAAGTGAAACCCTATACAATTGTTGACGTAAACCGAGCTGTAAACTTTGATAATTAAATAACAGTGATATGGAAAATCAAGCAATTGTTGCAGCAAAACAAAAATTAGCGTTACACCTCGAAATGGGACCAAACAGTCGAATGAATATTCATGAAGTTGCAAAACTAATGGATTTGATTACGTTCGGAGTAAGTAATGATGCAGATTCCAGCTTGCCGATTTTCTTTTCGTATTCAAAAAACTAAGAGCAACCAATAATAATAAACTGTCTGTAGATTAATTTCTGCAGACAGTTTTTTTATGTCGTAAAATTTGAGTTACATTTGTAATAATTGACTAATTACATTTCTGTATTAGTGAATTTACAATTGTATCATGGGGATTGAAAAACGACTTCAGCTAATAATGGCTTCCAATCACTTGACTGCATCCTCCTTCGCAGATAGGATAGGAGTGCAGCGTTCAAACGTAAGTCATGTACTGAACGGGAGAAATAAGCCTGGTTATGACTTTCTGCTGAAGGTTGTGCATGCGTTTCCAAAAGTAAACACTCATTGGCTGCTTACCGGAGAAGATGCGCTGGCAAGTTCTACAGCTGATCAGATTTCTATTGAGCAGATTAACGAAGAAAAGCCGTTAGATTCAAATGAAATCGCGCCAACTCTTTTAGATAAAAAGGATTCTTCAAAGAAAATTATAAAAACGATTGTGTTTTACGACGATTTTAGCTTTGATGCCTTTGTTCCTAATGAGAGATAATGCCTGAGCCAACCAATTCACCGTTTAAATACCAGGCAGCGAACTGACCCGGTGTAATTCCGCGCTGAATTTCATTAAACAGAATATAGAGTCCGTCTTCTTTTCGAATTAGTTTTCCTTTGTTCAGGGCTTGTCTGTAGCGAATTCTAAGCATATATTCTTCTGATTCTCCAACTGCCAGTTCTTTCGCCTGCTGGATCCAATGAATATCTTCCGGCTCAATCTTCAGTGCCCAGCGGTTAAGTCCGGGGTGAGATTCAGTTTGTCCTGAATAAACGGTATTGGTTGTGGTATCTATTCCAATTACGAATGATGGCATTGGCCGTCCGCCAATATGAAGCCCTTTTCGCTGGCCAATAGTATAGTAATGCGCTCCAATATGCTTTCCAACCGATTTTCCCATAGATTCAGTGTAGGAAAATGGCTGTGCCAGTTCTACAATGTTTTCATCGTTTACAGGAAGCGATTTATATGAGTCAAAAGTATCGTTAGTTTCCTCTATTTCAATAATATTACCTTCTTTTACCTCAAGTTTTTGTTGAAGAAATTCCGGAAGACTGATTTTCCCAACAAAACACAATCCCTGTGAGTCTTTTTTCTCTGCAGTAACCAGTTCTATGGATTTGGCAATTTCGCGAACCTCTGATTTTTGCAGGTGTCCGATAGGGAAGAGCGCTTTAGAAAGCTGTTCTTGCGAGAGCTGGCATAGGAAATACGACTGATCTTTTGTGTTGTCTGCACCGGCTAGTAGATGGTGGATTCCGTTCTTGTCGGTTGTTTTCTGGCAGTAATGTCCTGTCGCTACGAAATCAGCGCCTAATTCAATAGCTGCTTTTAAGAAAACATCGAATTTGATCTCGCGATTACAAAGCACATCCGGATTTGGTGTTCTTCCGGCCTGGTATTCCGCAAACATATAATCTACAATACGCTCTTTGTACTCTTTGCTCAGATCTAATACCTGGAAAGGGATGTTTAATTGTTCAGCAATCAACAGTGCGTCATTTGCGTCGTCAATCCACGGACATTCATTTGAAAGCGTAACAGTTTCGTCATGCCAGTTGCGCATAAATAATCCAATTACCTCATAACCTTGTTGTTGAAGCAAATACGCACTCACACTGGAGTCTACGCCACCTGATAATCCAACTACTACTCTTTGCATGGTGCAAAATTAGGGATAAGTGAAGCAGTTTCCAATTATTTCATTGTTTACAATTGTATCTTTTTGGATATATGTTCGGTTACAAATGTATCTAAGTATAAGGATTAAAAAAACTGTTAATTATTGCGAGTTGTTGGCTCGAAGTTCTATTTTCGTTTTGTGAAATACCTTTTGCCATTTTTATTCCTTTTTGTTGTTCAGTTTTCTTCTGCTCAAAATGCCGATTGTTCACGTGTGTGGATGAAAGGAAAAGTAATAGATACCCTTAATAGGGTTAACTTCTATAATCTGATGGTTGTGAACAAAACTACCAATGCCGGTGTGTTTGGTAAAACTGACGGTTCGTTTGGCGTTTACGTGAATAATAACGACTCTATCATTCTTTCCTCTAAAGGGTATGATTTAATTGGTTTCCGGGTGAAAGCGGATTCAAATTGCCAGTTTATCTGCGATTTTGCTTTGATACAGAAAGCACATGAGTTGGAGGAAGTTGTGATCAGACCGCTAAAAACTTTACAGCAAATTAAGGAGGAACGTGAAGCTCTTGCGTTAAGAGAGACAAGAACAATAACCGGAATAGAGGCTTTTCAAAGTCCGATAACGGCGCTGTACCAGCGTTTTTCTGAGGTTGAGCAATCGAAAGCTAAGGTTGCGGAATTGCAGTATATGGACTCGAAGGTGGAGGTGGTCAAGGAAATTCTGCGGTTGTATGTGGTTTATGATATTGTTGTTCTAAACGAATCGCAGTTTGATGATTTTATTGTCTTTATGAATATGGATGAAGATTTCCTGAAAACGGCTTCTGATATGGAATTGGCAACTTATATTAAGGATAAATTCGAGCATTACAAGACGCTGCAGCCGGTTGGTCAATAATTTGTGCTGGGTGTAATAGAATTTCCGCTGAAGAACATCGGGAAATCAAGATTCACTTTGTTCTTCTAGCGACTGCTTGAAAGTCATCTCTGCAAAAAGGCCATTCTTTTCCAATAACGACTCCTGGGTTCCTTGTTCAACAATTTTTCCGTCTTCCACAACCAAAACCCAGTCTGCATTTCTGATGCTGGAGATTCTGTGACTCACAATAACCATTGCCGTGTTGTACTCGCTTTGGTATTTGTCCAGGTTTCGGAGAATAATTTCCTCTGTTTCCGTATCTACAGCTGATAAACAGTCGTCGAGTACCAGGATTTTAGGTTTTCTGATTAATGCCCGGGCAATGCTTACACGTTGTTTTTGTCCACCGCTCAGATTTACGCCGCGTTCACCTAAAAGTGTTTCGAATTTATCCGGGAAATCAACAATGTTGTGGTAAACGTGTGCGTCTTTTGTTACTTGTTCTACTTCGTTCATGGTAACATCCACTTCGCTTCCAAAGAGAATGTTTCGCTTGATTGTGTCCGAGAATAGGAAAACGTCTTGCGGAACAACTGCGCAACTCGATCTGAAGTGGTGCAGGTCTATATCGGTTAATGGTTTGTTGTTTACAGAGATCGTTCCGGAGCTTGGGTCAACCTGTCGCAGTAATAATTGCAGAATGGTCGATTTCCCGGATCCGGTTCTGCCGATAATCCCGAGAACTTGCCCTTTTTTTTATTCGATATTGATGTTTTCAAGCGCCATTGGCAGGTCGGGGCGGTATTTGAAGTTGACATGATTGAATTTCAACGACTCAAATTCCACTTTTTCTGCATGTGGCTTTGTGATGATCTCAGGTTCTGTTTGCAGGAATTCATTAATCCGGGTTTGAGAGGCACTGGCTCGCTGAATGATACTGGTTACCCAGCCTACACTTGCGAACGGCCAGGTCATTTTGTATACAAAACCGATAAATGCGAGAATGGAACCGGCAGAAAGTTCTTTGTGTAATACAAGTGTTCCGCCAACGTAAATACTGAGCATGCTGCTGGCTCCGATTAAAAGCATAATGGTTGGCATGAAAAGCGCATTGATCCGCACTAATTTCATTTGCTTCTTCAGGTATTCTCCGGAGCTGCTGCTGAATCGCTGGTTGCTGTGCCGTTCCTGCAGATATGCTTTTATTACACGCATTCCTGAGAATGTTTCCTGTGCTAGTGTGTTTAAATGTGATTGTTCCTTTTGCACTTCTTTACTCATGCGATTCATTTTGCTTGAAACAAAGTAGATCAGGATGGTCATGATCGGCAGAGGGAGTAGGGCGAACAATGTTAAATATGCATCAATTTTTATCATTTGGTAGGTTACCAGCGGAAACATGATTACCAGGTTGGCTGTATACATGATTCCTGGCCCAAGATATTGACGTACCTGGGATACGTCTTCCGAAATACGGTTCATTAAATCGCCGGTACGATTCTTTTTGAAAAATCCGAAATGAAGCTGCTGATATTTATTGTAAATCTCGTTTTTAAGGTCGTATTCTATATGTCGCGACATAATAATGATTGTCTGCCGTGTTAAAAACAAGAAAAATCCCGAAATTAGTGAGAATGAGATGTAAGTAACAGCAATAAGAAATATGGGGTTCTGAAACAGAGGTTTTCCTTCGTGCGAGGAGCTGTCAAAAAGAGTGTCTGTGGCATCTTTGACTAAAACAGGCATTTTTGCTCCGAAATAATTGTTCAGTGCAATGAAAACGATTCCGAATATGAGTCTCCAGCGATACTTGTAAAAATATTTGTTCAAATAGCTAAGAGACTTCATCTGTTTTATTCCTATTTTTGCGCACTTCAAAGCGATGTTGCGCTACAAAAGTACATATTCGTCTTGAAAAAC